>CAYGTK010000199.1:0-7553 GCA_964352775.1 uncultured Chitinophagaceae bacterium | reverse complement strand
ACTAATAACGCACCAACTTATTGGTAACTATAAGTTCACCACCTACCCATATCTTGTAAATATAAACACCATTTTGTAGCGACTGGATTTGTATTGTGTTCTCTCCTTGTTCTAGTTGATACGCGTTAACTTGCCTTCCGTTTAGGTCATATAGTTCGAGCTTGGTGGGTTGATTGACTTTTACGAATAGTTGACCACTGGTTGGGTTGGGATATACTTTTATATCCTCGCTCACAACCTCTCTTATACTTGTGGGACAATCGTAATTGGGAACTATCACCAAGGTATCAACCCTTGTTTGGCAGCTGTATTTTATGCTGGTATCTGTAAGGGTAAGGAAATAGGTTGCCAAGCTATCAGCACTTACCAATACCCTAGATGCGGTATCTCCCGATATGTCTTTTCCTTCCCAATAGTAGCTTACCCCTTGTACGGCAATACTATCGCCAATATAAACTGTTTTAATTGTGTCTAGTTCTTTACAAATGAATATAGTATCTGGCCCAGCATTGGCTTGGTAAATGCTAGTAGGTCCAAGGTTATAATTAGGGAAATGGGGGAGGCCAAGTGTACTTCTTGAATTAGGGCCAAGATAAATAGAGTATGGCCTAAAGCCACATGCTATTCCTGGAGAGTCCGGGAATTCAATGTAGTGCATGTATCTCGATAGTGAATCTCCAACGGGATTGACAGGTGTACAATAAGCTGCAAGATATAATTTGCCATCAGGGCCAAGTTCAAACTGTCCAGGGATGCAGTCATCCCCTCGAACCAATTGCGCTATTCGTGTTCTTGTTATGTTTGAAGTGTCAGATATGTCATATTGATCTATGCAAAAACAACCAGAACTAGCACCAGTTCCGACATAAAGAAATTGACCACTAGGAGAAAAAGCTAATCCATATGGTGCTCCGTGCAGAAGTTCAATTTTAATTTGATTATAGATATTACCAGTACACCTATCAAAGTTGGATAGAAACAATTCGTAGCCCTCGGCATTCCCCGTGGCAATCCAGTTTCCGTCTCGGGATGCTGCCATTTCACCCAAGTTGCTTTGTACGTTGCAATAAGGATATAGATTAGGAATTCTCTTAGTTAGGGGTGTTTTACCCGGGAGAAATTGTGTTACATAATATTCATCTGAACATCCCGTTCCATTCCTAATAGATTCTTGATTAATTACCCACCATCCTCCATCATTTTGAGCATTTTTAATGATGCAAATCTTTTCGTTTATACCTAGAGTATTGACAAGTACATTTCTTTGTAAAAAAGTAATATCAGCTCCTGAAATATCCAAAACAGAATAATACAGAAGAACGCAACCCTGACTCGGGCTTGGGCAATTTGAAGAACTTCCGTTACTTAAATGTAACATTAAGACATCGCCCGAAAAGGGGAGGAATGCTACGCCGTTGGTAATACTTCCATTTAACCTTATGCTATCGTATATAGAAGTGTCATTGCTATCGAAAATCTCTAAAAAGTCATTGCCATCGGCATCAGATTCGCCAATATACAACAACAGGTTACCGTCAGAATCTGAAAATGTACCTGTAGCCTCTACACTATTAGAGTTGGTTTCAAATACTTGTCGAGTGTTGAATTTATCGAAGTGAATGCCACCTTTAACACCGAACGTCCAGTTTGCATCATATCTATTTTGAGTATACGCTCGACTCATAAACAACAATGCCAAGACTAATAGTATTAGCCTTGGCATTACATTATTTGCTATCACTTTTAACACCTATTCAATTTTCACTAATTTGTCGGTAGTCTTAAGTTCACCGCCTACCCATATCTTGTAAATATAAACGCTTTTTTGCATAAATGCTTGTGGCAGCTGTAGGGAATTGACACCACTGTGTAATTTTTGGCTGTGTATTTTTCGGCCATCCATACCGTAAATTTCAAGTAGCCCATGCTCTTTTTCACCTAAGTTTACCATTGCAACAGTGTTATTTCTTAATAAATTTGGCAGTAGGTAATAGGCAGTAGTAACTTCGCTTTCGCTGGTGCTAAGTTCACTTTCACTTGGGTCTGTGGTTCCACCCCACTTGCTACTTACTTTAGCAGTGCAGCTATCCGTCCAAGGGTAAAAGGCCAATTCTATACTATCTGCGGCTAAAAAGCTTCTAGCCTCAAGCACTGCGGGGCCATTCTCAAATGCACAGCTTCGGGCTATGTTCATTATGCTTGCACGGTAGCTGGCTATTTGTGCGGGGCTGTTATCTGGCTTACTTAGTTTTAGTAAAAAATCGAGATGATTTTTTATGTTATCCTCTAACACATTGCTGGTACTAATACCAGCTAACTGGCCACTTAAACTTTCGTAACGGATTGCCACAAAGGGCTCGTACATCATATTGGTAATAGCGGGCCTTAGGTTGTTAAACTTTGGTACTGCTTCGTTTGCCGAATAATCATTTAAAAAGCTTGAAAGCAGGGTATCGGCATTGCTAATACTATCGCTATTACTGGTAAGGTAGCTGTAAAGATGGTACCTGTTCCACCAGCGATGCACCAGCGAGTCTTTTGTATACGAAATACTATCGCCCGCTATTTGTTCGCTCTGATACTTTGCAAAGTTATCAACGACACCTGTAGCAGTACAGTCAAAACTTATTGGGTTATGGCCAGTAGTTAAGACTGTTACAGAAAAAGCACTTCCACTCACGTTTGCAAAAGACGTATCATTTAGAAACCCACTAGGATAATAGAAATTATTTGAACCAAAACCCCTTAACCAAAATGGAGATAACTGGCCATTGCTACTTCCATAAGTGCGCATGTGGGCACCACCTGTGGTTATAGTACCATACCATTCGTTATCCAGCATAGGGAAAATGGGATGCGGCCCAAAAAATATAGCTTGAGGGCCTATTTCACCGCGGTCATCCAATGCAATACCAGTATAGCAGTTACCAATTTCATTTTTTATCAATTGGCTAATGCGCATTTTGTTTACCACAGTTAGGGCTCTACCTACACCTGAAATTGTATTTCCCATTATCAAGTTTCCTGCGCTCCAACCTGCCTGCAATCCATATAGTGTATCGTCTGCAGCTGTGTAATCACCAGAAATTGTATTACAAGATATTTCAGAGTTTACACAGGCAATAGCGGATATACCTGTACCTATTACCAATGAAAATGGAAGGCTAACTTTTTCAATGGCTTCCTTTTTTAGGCCTATTACGTTTAATCCAATTTTTGATGATCTGTTCCAAACCTCTATACCCACAGCTGCGTCAAATATATCGTTATCAGATACCAAAAAAGTCTCTCTATCTGTATCTGTAGATACTGGATTAATTTCCGTGTGTAGTATACCATAAGTTGGGTTGTCATTAACTTTTACGGTAAGGTTAATGTAATTACCCTTAATTCTAGTATCTGCCCTAAACCCGTTAGTTCTTATACCTGCTGTACCGCCAAATATGTAGTTATACTCTACCGTTACTTCAGAATTATATAGGCTAGCTGGTTGTAGCTTTCTAGCATTCCTTATAATTATTGCGGCATCTTCTTGCGTAGTATCACCCAAGAAACTATTATTTAACACCCTAACATTATTAGCTCTATTGGTTCTTAACGGGTAGGTTAGATACTCAAAAACGTTACGAGCATTACTTGCTGCGTTAAGCGTATCAACAGCACCAGCACCTATGCGTATCAAACCGTGGTCGAAAGTTGAGTTAATCGGAAAGTTATTTACCAGAATGCCATGCTGAATAAGTGAATCATTTTGGGTAGAGGTAAAGAGGTTATTGTAAACTTCAATTCTCTTGTTATTGATAATATGTATAGCCGTATCAGCCCCACTAAACGTGTTCTGTCTAGTAGATAATGAACTATCGCCTACTACTAGGCCATCACAGAATATTGCTGTTATTCCAACGCGGGTAAACTCTCCTGTGTGGGGGGCAATCAAAGCAGAAGAGCAGGTGAAGTCCATATTGGCAATAAGCCTATCGGGTTCGTTAAAAAACACATCATTAATGTCCATGTGCACTAGGTTTCTATTAAGTGTGCTGTTTTGAAGGCTATATTTTCCCTTTTTAATATTCAAGGCCTCCCTAGCATCTTGAATAATTGTATTACTATCAATAGATAATTTTGCTCCTTCTGGTACATATATACCCTCCCAAAGCGTATCACACCCAGCACTTAAGGTAGAATTCAGTATTGTAAGTTCGTATCCCTCATCTATCAAGATTTGTGCATCTGGTCCAAACTTGATGTTAGGAGAACCTCGGAACGTATAGGAAGTATCAATATGAATTAGTCCATTAAACAAAATCCTGTCATTTGTATTTAAGGTCAGTGCCCCTGGAGCAGGATTAAGGGTGTTATCGAAGGCTGAAATTCGCATGTCAGCAACTACAATTGCTGACGTATCTCCATCATCACAGCACCTAAAAACTGTTATTGTATCAGATAGATTGCAACCATTAGCAGTTTGTTCAATAATAATTATACCCACGGAATCAATTGCCCATAAGACAAAAACGCTATCGCAATTCAAGCAGCTATCCACATCCGCTCCCACAAAATACCAATTAGTAATTGCTAGGCTATCGCTTGATGGACTTCTATACAACACCGAATCCATGCTACAGTCTGATCTATCACCGAAAACCAATGGCTTTCCAACCGATCTAAAAGTTAGTAAAGTATCAAAAGTAACAATGGAATCGCCATTGAAAGCCATCAAAGAAACTAGGTACGATTGGTTAGTATTGGTGTAAATTTTACTGGTATCTAATACGTTTATAGCTCTTGTACCATCTCCAAAAGACCAAACCGAAGAATCTATACATGCACTGATGCTTGCATTAAATGCTGCATCGTAACCTCCGTTTCCGTTACAGGAATAACTTACCGTGGCGGAAACACTGGTAGGTCCGTAATCCACGCTAATCGTATCACAAACATGTGCGGGCAGCTCGCATAGGTTTTTTGCTTGTGTGATATTGGCGCATAAGCTAACCTGGTTCCCTACGGTGTTTGCATCTACAATAAATGAGTAGGTAAATGTATCTGAAGTGGCAAGTGTGGCTAGGGAAATTATACTATCTAGTAAAAGCGCATTTTGAGTGCCTGAGTAGGTAAAAAAGGAGGAAGAGAAACTACTAGAAGAAATGCCATTCGGTATATCGATATTGACCAAAATACTATCTACCGACCAAGTGCTTGAATTGTTGGTTACTACTATGTGACCAAACACAGTATCTATTCCATTACAAATTAATATGGATGAAAGGGTATTCTCAATCGTTAAACCTTTATTTGGGTCAAGAATATCAATACTTATAGGACTTAAAGAATAACTATCTACTCTGCACTGGTATTGCAGAACGTCTAATTGTATTGATTCCGTTGAATTTGGTTGTACACTTGTATCTAGAGCAATTATGGCAGTCAGTTCGTATGTACATGGATTTGTGGTCAAAAATGTGTCTTTCAGAATATGCAGGTTATTCGGATAAAAATCTCCACCTACCATATTAAAACCACTTGGTAGCGTACCTATCGAAAGTTCCAAAGAGTCGGAATTTAGTACTGCGGTATCTAGGCAGACAGCATAAGTCACCGAAAAAGTATCGGTTTCACAAACCGCAGACAAGTTAGTAACGCCAGTTGCGCTTAGCATTGGTGCAGTTATAAAGGATAACACTGTATCGTATGAAACGGAGGAATCCCCATTGAAGACAATAGCTGAAACTTGATAGGTTTGATTGATATCAGTGTACGTTTTACTGGTATCCAGCACATCTTGTGCAAATGTGCCATCACCAAAAAGCCAGACTATTGAATCGATGCAAGTACTTGTGGTGGCATTAAATACTGCATCATAACCACCACTTCCATTACAAGCATAACTTACCGCCACAGCAACGGATGTTGAACCGTATTCTACCGGAACGGTATCGCAGACAGTTACAGGTAAATCGCATACATTGCTTGCGGAAATAATATTGGCACATAGGCTAATTTCGCTTCCTACATCGTCGGTATCCACTACAAATGAATAAGTAAGTGTATCAGAACTAGCCAGCGCCGCCAAAGCTAGGGTACTATCTAGAACTAGAGCACCGTGCGCACTGGAATAGCTAAAGAAAGTAGAAGATACACTACCAGTGTCTACCCCGCTTGGTAATTCCAAACTAACTGAAATATCATCGATAAGAAGCGAACCTGAATTATTGGTTACCACAATTTGCCCTGATACTGTATCTACCCCTTGGCAGATTAATATTGATGATATTGTGTTATCTAACGATAAGCTAGCGTTTGGATCTAAGACGTTTATCGTAGTTGGGCTTATGGAGTAGCTATCAACACTGCACTGAAACTGAACTACATCTAAAAATATGGTTTCGCTCGTATTTATTTGGATGCTATTATCGGTTGCAATAATGGCAGTAAGCTCGTAGCTACAGGCATTAACAGTCAAAAAGGTATCTTTTATTATATGTTGATTCACAGGGTAAAAGTCGCCCCCCACAATGCTATAACCAGTGGGTAAACTACCAACAGATAGTACCAAGGAGTCGGAATAAAAAGCTACGCTATCTAAACAAATGGTGTAATTAATGGTGAATGTATCGCTTTGACAAGTAACTAATGGGGTAACAGAGTTATTCGCAGTACTTCCATTTAGCGCTGGTTTTATTGTAATGTTATCCAGAGCAATACTTTCAACGGTTAAAGAATCTCCTGGTTGAATAGCTACGGCCAAAAAATTAAATGTATCCGAAGACTGCACGTTGTATAAATACGGTCCGTAGGGTAGAAAAGCGGGAGGTGAGGTTGTAGGTATGGTTTGTACCAATAATTCTTTAGGGCTATAAACATAGTCCCCACAATCTGCCTCGCAGTTTGCTGCACTAATCACATTCGTACAAACATGTATATTGGGAATGCATGGTTCATGTTCACTCAATAGAAAAATAGCTTTCGAGTTCACGGCAGAATTGGGACCAAATCCAAAGTATGGAGAGCCATCAAAGCTAAATAAAAAGTTGCCAGGAATCATAGGTTTAGATAAACGGAAGACAAGTGCTTCCGAATGTCCAGGAATTGGAAGTAACCCAATTGTATCCAAGCTGATTCCAGTCAATCCTATCCACCGATTGTTTGTGATAGATGGTGGTAGAACATCTGGGGTAATAAATGTGGAAGGAGTAAAACCTGCGCAATAATTTGCCCCAACAAATGCTTGGCTTATTCCATCAATTACAGAATCTCCATTTAAGCATACATCACCCCTAGGGTTAATATAATACTCACCCAAAGGATAAGCTAGCGGGTCAATTATATCTTCCATGTCACCGTAACAAACTAGATTACAAGGATTGTAGAAACATGGATTCAAAGGAGGTATGCTATCTGGCGAGACTCTAAAAGCATTTCCCAGGTAAACTACATAATTTGAACTATCACTAAAATTTAGTCTCAAATAATAGTCAATATTGGGGCTTATAAAGTTGGAGTCCAAAGCAAAGCCGGTTGGATAGAGTAGCGTGTCGCTAGTAATAAGTGTT
>CAYGTK010000198.1:1317-7641 GCA_964352775.1 uncultured Chitinophagaceae bacterium | reverse complement strand
CCATAACCTTTACACCATCGCGCCACTTTACGGGCCGTGGATTGACCGATAGGGCTAAGTCGCTCTGGGGTGGTTGGGTAGTAGCATCGGGCAAGCAGAAAGTATATTGGAGTGGCGATGGTGGTTATGGCGATCACTTTAAAGAAGTAGGCGAAAAGCTAGGGCCTTTCACCGTAGGTTTTATGGAGTGTGGGCAGTACAATCAAAATTGGAAGCAGATACACATGCACCCAGAAGAGACAGTGCAGGCAGCCATAGATTCGAAAGTAGAAAGCTCGGTAGCTGTGCATTGGGGCGGGTTTTCACTAGCCATGCACCATTGGAAAGAACCAATAGATAGGTTCACTAAAGAAGCGCAACGGCTAAATATCAATTACCTAACACCCAAAGTAGGTGAAGTGATAAACACGGCTAACTATCCTACTACCGACCACTGGTGGGAAGAGTTGAAATGATGTAGTAATGCTAATCATTTCTACGCTAATTAGTAGAAATCCTCTAAGCCTGCTGCCCCTCTTTAAGATGACCTTCTAAAAAAATTCACAAACTTCCTAGCTGCCTTATATCCGCTCCATTCTCGAGACTTGAAAACAGTATCCAATTCCGTCTGAAAAATATGATTAGTATAGTTGCTAATCGTTTTAGTTGAAATAGCTAAGATTATACTTAATATATGCTTCTCCGTATAGCCCGCACTTAAAAATGATTGCACATCTTCATTATCAGGAAACCCTCTTTTATTAACCATTAAGCTAGCAAATTCAGAAAGTGCTTTTAATTTCAGGTGTGGAATTTCTGAGTTATTTCTAATAGCCTCTGTCACTTCAAGTGGAACTTTTGATACGGTATCTGCAAGAAAACTATGAGCACCCATACAATACACACAGCCATTCTCAGCGCTAATGGTTAAAAACACCACTTCCTGTTCAGCAGGTGTAAAACCACCACCCGTTCTGAATTTTTTATAACTGAACCAGTAGGTATCTAATAAGGCAGGTGAATTTACCATTGCCTTATACATATTTGGGATAATTTTATTTTCCTTTTTCGTAGTAAGTAATATTTCCTTTTGTTCAGCATTGGCCTCGGCTATTTCCACCAAGGGCATCGTCATTTTATATGTACTCATAGACCAGTTATTATTATGGTTATTTTTACAAACCTAGTAACTATAAGTAACCTTTGAAATACGTTTCGATGAAGAAACCTGATAACCAAAAAGTAACTAATGCTGATTATGAGACCGTTGAGGTCCAAAAAAAACTGGAAAAAATATTCAACTACAATCCTGAAATGCCATTAGACATCTGCCCAATTAGGGATGTCTTATCTCCAGCCTCGGATAAATGGAGTATACTTATCATTTTATTTCTTGGTGGGTATCAGGTCTTAAGGTTTGGTAGTATGAAGAAATTAATTCGTGGTATATCATCTAAAGTATTATCTGAAAGACTTAAAACTCTTGAGCGGGATGGCTACTTAAATAGAGAGGTGTTTCCTGAGGTACCCGTTCGAGTAGAATACAGGCTTACTGCATTAGGCAGAAGGTATTTAGATATACTACTTCACTTGTCTGTATGGATTAAAGAAGAAATGGACCTTATCATTGAATCAAGGACTAAGTACGATAAAAGTAAAAGACCATTTAAAGAACTTTGACTTCTGATAGTATAATTAAAAAAGTACTTACTAAGTATCGGGAGTTACGTTCCAATATACTTAACCACGTTACAGTTAGCACGATAGTGCTTATTTACTATTAGTGGAGGAACGATGTTACACTCTTAAACAGCCCCTTTGTATATTAGTGGTTAAACCACAGCCATGCAAAAACCATTACTCCTATTACTAGTAATCTCTCTCGCTTTATCCAGTTGCGAAAAAGACGATACAACTATACCGTGTGAAGAACAAACCCCTATCATCTTCCTACATGGTTTATTAGCTGCGGGTGATACTTATGCTAACCAGTTCATGCGATTTAAAGCTAACGACTACTGCGACGACCGCTTGTATGTAACCGATAGAAACACCCTTGCCATGGGTGCTGACTTGGTTACCCCTTTAGATGCATTTATTGACCAGGTACTGGCTGCTACTGGTGCTAGTAAAGTACACCTAGCGGGCCACTCTGCGGGTGGTGGATTGGGTTACAGCTATTTGAGCGATGCTAACCGTGCTGCTAAGGTAGATAGGTATATCCATATCGGTAGCGCTCCACAAGCTGGACCTGCAGGGCCAAATGGCGAAATACCTACCTTGAATATATGGTCGCCACAGGATGAGATACTAGAAGGTAGTGACATACCGGGCGCAGTAAATGCTCAGATACTAGGTGCTGATCACTACGAAGTAGCTACCAATGCTGCGGCTTTTGAGGCTATGTACAAATTCCTGAACGATGACAAAGCACCCAACACTACCAAACTAGAACCAGAAGGTGAAATAGCACTTTCAGGCAAGGTGCTTACCCTTGGCGAAAATGTAGCCCAAATAGGCGCTTCGGTTCGCGTTTACAGCATTGACCAAAGCACGGGAGAGCGAGTTACCAATAGTCCGCTAGCCACGTTCACCACCGATGCCAATGGGTTATGGGGACCCTATTCCGCAGTGGCCGATACCAAATATGAATTTCAAGTTACCACTGGTAATACTGATGACAGACCCGTTAGCTACTTCCGTGAAGGATTCATCCGTTCTGATGACTTGGTGTATTTGCGTACCATACCAAGCGGCCTAAGCCTTGCGGCAAACCTATTGAGTGAGCTACCTGAAGATGACGACCAATCAGTATTAATAGTATTTTCTGCCAACAAGGCCGTTATTGAGGGGCGTGATGAATTGACGGTGAACGGTATTAATTTGGCTACCCCCGCTTTCGCTTCTGCCGACCAAACTACCATCGCATTCTTTCTATACGATGATGGTGATGGACAAACCGAAGAGCAAGTACAAGGGGCGTTCTCCAATTTCCTATTCTTAAATGGGGTAGACATCTTCTTTCCTACTACTTCCCCGCAATCCATTCCTATTGAGTTTAATGGGCGAAGCCTGGCTGTGCCTAACTTCAAGTCAGATAGTGAGGGTATAGTGATAGCAGTTCTTAATTAGCAGCAGCGCAATAGGCATGACCCTTACCAAGCTTCAAAAGCGCATACTTATTGCCTCGGTCATTTTGCTTTTGCTTGGCCTATTCTCTTGGCAATTGGGCGTTTGGATAAAAGAGAAGCGTAGCCAGCTAATAGCAGAGATAGAGCGCATAGATATGGAGGTGCATAAACACTCCCTTCATTTTGTTGCGCATACCCGACTTACCAGTGTACGGTCGGCATTGTTCCGCTTAGATAGTATTTCCTACGCGGTTTATTTTGACGGACACTTGATAGTAGATGGTTTTCAGAACGATATGCCTGATGATGCTGATTCAGCCTCCTACCTAAAGCTTCCTTTTACGCTCTACATGGATTCCGTACGCTCCGCAAAAGCAGCGGCAGACGATAGTATCATATTGCTTATTGAAATGATAGCCTATACCGACCTCTATCGAAAGCCCATTCCCATTACCATTGAGCGGATAATACCAAAACCTAGGAAGCCTGAGTTTAAAGTGGTGAGGATGATACATAAGGATATTAGCATGAAGCAGATAAGTGTAAGCTTACTCACTAGGCTATATAACCGCGGTAGTTTCACCTTACAGCTTACCAATATAGATGCCCGTGCTACCTTCCCTGGTAAATTCAGTGCGAAGGCCTATTTCCCCGATACCGTACTGATACCTGCACGCGATTCCATTGATATAGCTGTGGCAGCAGTTACCAAAGATTTTAGACTACTTAGGGATGGATTAGACCTTTGGTTCGAAAAAGAACCTAGCCCTTTTGAGGTAGAAGGAAAGGCTTTATTACAAGTAGATACTAGCAGTAATAACACCATCGTTTTCAACTTCAGTTATCATGGTGAGATAGACGTAAAGGGCTTGATAAAAAAGAAGAAACATGAAAAGCGCGAGATGAAGCGAGCAGCTAAGCGCGAACGAAAGCAAAAGGACTGATCTATACTTTAGCAGTGTACGTTTCTATATTCTTATCTATGGTCTCTCTATCAAAAAGGTAGATGATAACTGTTACCAAAAGGAAGCCGAATATAGCCGTAAACCCAACCGGGTGGGAAAAGAAGGAAGTACTGTCTTGTACCATAAATGGAATGATACCCGCACTAGCATTAATAGCCCCATGAAGTGCTGCAGCAGAAAATACCGTACCCGTTTTTAATCGCAAGTAGGCATGAACAAAACCTGCTGAAGTGGTGAATAAACACATCATTCCCACTCCCAACCAAGGGTTCTCTGGATAGTTAAACCCAATGGCAACAATGATAGGTGCATGCCATAGTCCCCAGAAAATACCGTTCACGATATTGGCTTTCCAAAAGCCTAATGGGCGTAATTCTTTCTCCAATAGACCACGCCAGCCTAGTTCTTCGCCAAGTGCTGCAAGTCCATTTACTGTAAGCCCTGCAATAAGGGCCATTCCTAAAGTCAATAACAAAATTGCCCAAGGTCCTATTTCCAGTTGCTTTTTTGCTGCTTCTAACTGATCGGCAGACATTGTTTCCGCTACATTGGCTAGCATACCTTCCGCAGTAATGGCTACCGTTCCGAAGGCTTCAAAACCCATTACGTTACCTAATAAATAACCAAAGCCTAGTGTTCCGAAAACGAAAGAGGCTACGAATATGGGATATAACAGCATTGCCTTCCAGTTAACACCACTCCATCGTAAACCGATGTTAGATAGGTCTTCTTTGTAAATAAGCTTCTGCACCACAACAGCTGCTACAGCCGGACCCGACATTACAAATACAGCTACTGAGGCCATAAATGTCATTGTGCCTGCTTTTACACCAGCAGCTAGTATTATGGCCGTCATTATCCAACTAATACCGAAGGCTAGGGCTAGAAAGAGTCCTATCTTTTTTGTGTTAATAGGCATCATTAAGCATTTTGCGCACCTAGCTTACGGTGCAATTGGTAAGAATAGAGCACTGGAAAGCCAGCAATAACAACAAGGTAAATAGAGAAATTAATAGCTAACCAAGGCTGTAGCGGAAGTAGCAGGGCCACCAACATAATGATAGAAGCCACCACCCAAAGCGTACCTGCAAGCCGATGAGTTTTAGTCCATACTTCTTCACTCTCTAAGGTCCAAGGGGTACGGATACCGATGAAGTAGTTGGGACGAAATTTACCCATGTAATTGCCAATACCTATCATCAATAACATTACTGCAGCGGGTATCCAGCGTACATCAGTAGTATACTCTAATGTAAAGGCCATTATTATCAAAAAGAGCAGGAAGAATAATGCTACCAACATCAGCTTTAGGGTTGGGTACATCTTCATTTGCTCAAAATTCTTCTTGGGGTCTATTTTGGGAGCTAGGCTCATCAAAATGTATAGGCCAATGTTTATTGCTGGGCCAATGAATATTCCTGTAGCCTTATCAGCCCAATTATCAGGCTCACCATTTATACCCCAATGAATGGGCACTTGGTCAGGCAGTTCAGCCCAGAAATAGGCTATAATTGGAAAGGGTAATAAAAGGATGACCCAAGCTACAATGTCTTTACTTGTGATGTTCATGGTCGGAGGGTTTAGTCGTTTGTAGGTAGTATATCGTCAGCGGCAGCGCCCCCCTTTTCAACTTGAGGGGCTGATGCCTTTACCGATAGCAACCAATTAATGATGTCGTCTACCACGCTGGTGTTAAGCGTGTAGTATACATATTGGCCCTTCTTCTGGCTGATAACTAGGTCGGCACGTTTCAACAGATCGAGGTGATAACTGATACTGGGTTTACTGATGTCGAATTTCTCGGCTATCTCCCCTGCTGTCAGGTCGCCTTCCTTTAGTAGATCTATCATTTCTCTTCTAGTAGGGTCGTCCAATGCTTTGAATAAGTAGTTCATTCTATTTAGCTCTTTAGGTAATTAGATAATTGTCTAATTATCTGCTAAAGTAATGGCTGAAATTTAGAAATCCAAATATTTGACATTGATGACCTGCTATTTACATCCTACAATTCACCTAATATAAACCACAACTGGCTGGGAAAGAGTAGCATCACAGAGCAATTAAAAGCACCTTAGTAGCACAACTAATGATAATGCAGAATTTTATACAAGCCATTAAACAGCGTAACGAAATACTCTTCTACTTCGGTGCAGTTTGTCTGCTTTTAGCTATAGCCATGGGAATAGCCAGCCTATTTATCGACCTGAAAGTGTTAGGGGTAAATGCTTGGTACAAGCCGATAAAGTTTG
>CAYGTK010000198.1:0-1307 GCA_964352775.1 uncultured Chitinophagaceae bacterium | reverse complement strand
AGTTTGCCCTAAGTACGCTCATTTTTTCTTGGGCAATGGCTTGGTATACCTTTTATGTAAAAGACTACGTTAACGTACCCATCTATTCCTGGGCAATGATCGTGCTTCTTGGTTTTGAAATTGTTTACATAGCTCTACAGGCTGGCAAAGGGCAGCTTTCTCATTACAATGTGAGTAGTCCACTACATTCCATACTATTTATCCTCATGGCTGTAGCAGCCAGCTTGGCTACCATTTATACTGGGTATATCGGCATAGTCTTCTTCATAAAAAGTTTTCCAAACCTCCCCTCCTATTACGTCTGGGGAATTAGGGTAGGCATAATGTTATTTGTCATTTTCTCTTTTCAGGGGTTTGCCATGGGGCAGAATTTTGGTCATACCGTTGGTGCAGCCGATGGATCATCAGGTATTCCCTTCCTGAACTGGGCTATTGATTTTGGTGACTTAAGGGTGGCTCACTTCATTGGCATGCATGCCCTACAGGTTCTACCCATAGTGGCATTTTACCTACTAAAGGATACCACACTTACACTAGTATTTGCCGGAGTGTATGGCCTTCTTGCAGCGTATAGTTGGATGCTGGCCCTTAGCGGACGATCTATTTTAAAGGCCTTCTGCAGTTAGCAGGCTATCCATTCGCAATATCTCTTGGCTAACTATATCTTGATGCGTCCAAGGTATAAAGTGGTCTACCCCTTCCAGCTTCACTAGCCTTACCTGCAAACTGTTCGGGAAGGCATTCATCATATACTCCACATGGGCATAGGGAACTAATGCATCTTCCGTTCCGTGAATTATGGTAATGGGTATGGTTATCTTGGAGTAGTCGGGCTCCATTTCTTTCAGATCACCTTTTAGGGTCATCATCTCTCGGTTGCTGTTCCAGAGGTCAGTCGGCAAGAGTAATTCGCCTAATGAGTTATCGGTAAGGTAATTATACCAAGCAGGCTGCTCCACTTCAGGGCTAACTGGGCTGGCTATGAGTATTAAACCTCCATAGGTATCTGGCCGCATTTTACTTGCTTTTTTTAACACTACTGGGCCACCATAACTATGGCCTACCAATATCTGTTTGAGGGTATCTCCATTAAGATCATTTGGAGGCTCATCAGCTTGTCCATGCAGTACACTTCTTGGTATGCTACCCGAAACTGAACCTCCAAATCCTGGACGAGAGTAACTGCATAGTTGAAGGTCATAGATCAACGAAGAGTCTCTAAAATAGTCGACCCAGCCATCCCAGCTACCAGGTGAGCCATGCACAAAGACCACTCCACGCTTATCAGAAAAACCACTTCTGAAACC
>CAYGTK010000197.1:0-7681 GCA_964352775.1 uncultured Chitinophagaceae bacterium | reverse complement strand
CAATACCATTGTGCAGACAGAGGACCATTTCTACCTCCTGCCTCATATAGCTTGGTGTATCAAGCTAGCCGACGTGGGCCCTATTCAATCTGTATGTGTCCGGGCGGTATAATTGCCCCAGCAGCTACATCGCCGGGTGAAGTCGTTGTTAATGGTTGGTCTCCAAGTAAACGAAACAACCCTTACGCTAATAGCGGAATGGTAGTTGAAGTAGAGCTGGAAGACATTAAGAACTATAGTCAACATGGACCACTTGCAGCCATGCATTTTCAAAAAGATGTAGAACAAAGGGCGTTTATGATCGGGGGCGAGAATTTACAAGCACCTGCTCAACGTATGGTAGATTATGTAGAGAAAAAGAACAGTGAAGATCTTCCAACGTGTTCCTATATTCCAGGTTTAAAAAGCGCTAACCTCGACCATGTGTTACCCGGTTTTATTAGCAAGCGACTGCGAAAGGCCCTACCTATTTTAGGTCAGAAAATGAGAGGCTTTTATACCAACGAAGCAGTATTAGTAGGTGTAGAATCAAGAACCAGTAGCCCAGTACGCATACCTCGTGATACAGAAACATTAGAGCATCCCCAGTTAAAGGGCTTTTATCCTTGTGGTGAAGGGGCCGGTTACGCTGGCGGTATTGTATCTGCCGCCATAGATGGAGAGAACTGCGCAGCTATGATAGGAGTTATTAAATAATACTAACGCAACTACTCGCTCTTAACTAGGCGAAACCAAAATACCTCGCCCACTTCACTTATCATCTTTCCGATGTAAATGCCAGAAGAGATCTGACTGACATCCAATGATGTCTCCATGCCTGAAAGTGATGTGGTAAGCACTTCTTTCCCTTGCGGATCAATTAGATACATACTGTAGTTACCTGCTGGATATTGCAGCTTCACCTTACCATTAGTAGGGTTCGGTATCACGCTAATTTCTACAAGGTGTTCCACAATAGAGTTAGGCGTAGTGGTATCTATAGGGCCAGTAGTATCAATAGGTGCTGGTAGCAGCGATGCTAGTGCTAGGGTATCTGCCGATATTATGCTGGCATTTTTAAGTAATATACTTGCAGGTATGGTAGTGTCACCTGCCTGCACGGCTAGCGTTAAGTATGCACCATTGGCCCAATCAGAAGGGTTATATAGTCCGCCATTTACAGCAGGCCAAGTAATTTGTACCGACCGAAGATCGTCGAGCAATCTAACACCATTAGCCGTTCCGCCTAGGGCCTTAAAATGGTTACTGAACTCTACTCTCAACTCATTATCCCATAAGTGATACTTCACCCGCACGGGTTCGGAAGCTACATAGTCGGTCATAGTATTTTGATAGATTATGATCGGTGTACCAAGGTTTGCGCTGTCGTTCACATTTATAGTTACCACAGGGTCTGGTGTGGTATTGTCTATGGTCAGCAATATGCCAAGCTCTTGTTCCAATTGCTTGCCTTGCTTCAGTTGATACATCGTATCGCCACGGTATTCCCAAATACCAAGGTGCACTATGTTATTGTTTGCTGAAGCGGGTAGGTATTCCCAGTTGGTTTCAATAATAGCACCCATAGGGTCATTCCATCGGAAGAGGTCACGCGCTTTGGCTTGGCCAATGCTATTTGCCACAGGGCTTATAGCTATTGTACCTGCACCAACATTAACATCGGCATTTTGATAAGTAAAGGCATTACCTACCGCAGGAGTTGTGGTATTAAATTGATTATCAATAACAGGTAAAAAAGGATGCTCCACAAAATTCAAGGCATCTAGAAAGTGTTGAGTTGTAGTAGCACAATGCCCACCACTTGTTTCCAAAAACTTTCCATCAAAACCTTCCAGCTCCATGCCGTTGTGGTAAATGTTCATGATGTCGCCTTCACGGAAATCATCGTAAGAAGTCATTATAGCATAGCGCTGTCCATAGGAACGGATATAGTCTTGTTCTACATCACTAAAATTCGATAGAGCTTCGTAATGCCCATTCGGTTGCTGCGTTTCATAATCTTGCGCAACACTATCTACAAAAGAAGCCCCGCACAAGGGCAAACTACCATCTATCCATTCTGGGTAGAAAAATGTTAGCTGCGTAACGCTTCGTGCCCCGCCTGAATTACCCGACGTGTATATACGATCGGTATCGATATTGAATAACTCTTGCATGCGATACAAAGCAAACCAAGTGTAGGACATCCGTATACCTACATTAATGGCATTGCCCACATTGTCGGCAGCTACCCATATCAATTTGCGGTCGTCCATTACCGAGTTCCATTGGGTTTTAAAGCCACCATTATTTCCTGAATTGATGAATAGCACAATGCCGTAGGCCTCGCTACTATCGTAATCGGCAGGTATGTAAAGATCGTAGGTATTGGTGCTTAGTATGTCTTGCACATTGTAGTTATCAAAAAAAGAACCCGCTGCTGCGTTAGAACTAAACGTCACCGTAAGGTCATCCAACGGGCCTAGCAATTGATCATTGATAGATCCCGTACCAAAGGGGCTTTGCTGGGCGTTTGTACCCACAACACATAAAAGTAAGGTCAACAGGGTCAAGAAATACTTCATTTTGCTAGTTTAAATGGTATTGATATTTAAGCAATAGCCTAATAACCAACAAGATAGAAATTATTAATGCAAAACTTTATAAGCCATTGATAATAAGGCTATAGTGTAAGTGTAAAGGCTCGCAGTTGGGTTAGTTACACCAGCTATAGAAACTCTATCACTCTTAGCTTAAGGGTAGGCAATAGATCTATTGCAAACCATTCATTCTTCTTCATCCAAATATTGTTCCTTGGCGAAGGGTGGGGTAGGGGGATATGTTTTGGTAAATAGTCTGCAAAGTTCCTTACGGTTTCTGTCAGGTTCTTTTTTGGGCTTTCTAGGTAATGGCGTTGGGCGTAAGTGCCAAACAATAATATCAGTTCTACATTCTTCATTTTTGCCCACAAGGCTTCGTGCCATTGTGGTGCACATTCTTTTCTGGGGGGAAGGTCGCCTGACTTACCCGTGCCTGGGTAACAAAACCCCATTGGAACTAGTGCAAATAGATCAGGGTCGTAGAACTGCTCTGGTGACACACCTAACCAATCGCGAAGGCGTTCACCACTTTTATCATCCCAAGGTATTCGGCTTTGGTGTACTCGAATTCCTGGTGCCTGCCCTATTATGGCTATCTTACTATTATGCGAAGCCTGAAGTACTGGCCTTGGCCCCATTGGTAAATGATCTTTACAAATGGTACAGTTACCTATGTCAGTTAATAGTTGATGCATCCTTTAAAAATAGGAAAGCCTTACCGCATGCGGTAAGGCTTTCTATTGGTGGTTAACCTAAAGCTAGTTTTTCATAATTCGGCGATTAAGCACTGCACCATTTTTGGTGGTGATGTTCAGGATGTATACTCCAACTGGTAGATCAGCAGCATCAACACTTACTTCTTTAGAGCGAAGAGCTGTTGCCTTGGTGATCACCTTACCAGAAATATCTATCAATTGGTAGCTGAAGCTTTCAATTTGGCTCAAAGCATTATCACCAATAGTGAAGTTCATCGTTCCTTGAATTGGATTTGGGGCAATGGTGATAGACTTGTCCAAATCGAACGAGTTAATGGAAACTACCGCATTACTTTGCCAAGTTCCATTTCCTGTTCCATTTGCCGCATCAGTACGCTCAATTGGTAGTGGGCCAGGAGCAGCTAGGTCTGCTGCCCAAAGTGCGGCAGCAATTGCTGTAACTTCAAAGTCTTGCCCTGTAGATCCATACTGCACAAAGTCTACTATGTTTTGCTCGCTTGCATTCATGGAGTTGGTACCTGGAAACCACAAACCAACGCTAGCGGCCATATCAGGTGCTACTATACCTTCAAGTACTACCCTAGTTTGGGCACCTACATTTAAGTCACCCGATGCAAGGGTCAGGTTATCTACATTGTACCAAGTGTCGTTCACACTTACCATGTGGCCAGTAAGGTCGTAAGTGCCACCCGAAAAGTTGAAGAACTCGACTGAGTTTTGGCTAACTTTTTCAATAGCCACACCAAAGCTGGTGCTGGTAAATAGGGCCAGTACGGCCACAGCTAAAAGTAATTTTTTCATAAGTCTAAGATTTTGGTTAACAGTAAGATAGAAAAATCCCCGAAACATTACAGAAGTAGATATACGATTTTTATCCACACATAGACCTATACATCGATTTTATGGAGGAAAGCAAGGAAGGTTTATATTAGAAGCATGAAGCTTTGGAAGAAATGGGTGGTGAGTTTAGCTACAGTTATAGCTATTGGGTTTGCACTGATCTTTTTTGTATTGCTAAGAGATAGTTTTAGCTATTCTGGTGAAAGTAAACTAGACGTAAAACGCGATTATAATACTGATATAGCGAGAGCATCTGAACTAATAAATTCCGATTTAGTACCCTGTGCTAATGTACATACGAATGTGCTCAAATTCTTCTATGAAGAGTCTATTAGATCTAAATGTGTGTTTAATGAAAAGCTAGCTGTTGATATTGATAAGGACAGGTTAATGGATTATGCGGCTTTTGGTACATATAGCGCAGAAAGGATGCAAAGGTTAAGTGATCTATTAGATAAAAGGGAACGCAAGTGAAGGGGCTTTTAACTTTAAAAGACATCGCACGGGTTAGTGTTTTTATATTTCTTATCAATATTGCACTATCAGTATTTCGGTTACCGAAACTAGACTTTGGGGATAATATACTTGGAAATTCCTATAAGGCTTTCACAGAATATAGTGGCAGCGATAGGGCCTACGGTTTTTTTAGTGCAGAGTATGGTATTAATAATGAGCTAACTGCTTATATGTTAGTTGATAACTGCCTATACTCCACGTTCTCAACTAGGGATGATAGTTGGCAGCTTTTAGATGCTTCGACAAGGGAATATGGTTTCAAGAAGAAAATGGCTAACGATTCTATTTCATTTTTGCTTTATGGAAGCTCATTTGAAAAGGCTGAACTAGATAAATACCACTACGATGAGTTAATTCTTGTTAATGCGGTTGATCTAACTCCTTCAATGAGGGAATATAGAGAGGGTGATAGTAAGAGGACGATTAGTAAGTCTTACACGATATTTAAAAGAAACATAAATTCACTTAGTGCCAATTCAAACTAGTAAGGCCTGGGCCATCTTTCGTGTAGTTCTGTCTACGATGGCAATTCTTCAACTATCACAATTCGATATTGAATTACTGACAGATGGATTAGCGTATGGGGAGATAACAAGGGCATTAAAAAGCCCTTGGATGCCGCATTTAGGTGATAATAAGCTCTTTCTATTAGGATTCGCTATTGCATATTATGCACTTCTTACGCTCCAATTACTTGGTTTTTTTTCGCGTTACACGGCTTGGTTGATGTACGCTTTCCATTTGGCGCTTTACACTGCAATCCAACCCTACTTCTACGGCCTCGACATTTTCATCCAAACTGGTCTTTTCTATCTTGTTTTTGCTCCAAGCAATAGAGTATGGTCGCTAGATAGTTGGCTGGGGATCGCCAATAAAGAGCCTACCTATTGGGATAGCTGGAGTTTGCGGGTATTCCAGATACACTTGTGCTTTATCTACTTTTCAGCTGGCTGGGAGAAGTTGGGTAACCCTGGTTGGTGGGATGGTAATGCGCTGTGGTATGCACTGAACAATACCGACCTAATGCAGTATGACTTGACTTGGTTGGCCTATTACCCTTGGGTGTTAGCTACGCTTTGCATCATCACTTTAATAATAGAGTTGGGCTACCCTATAGCCATGTGGATACCTAAGTTACGCTCTGTGTGGTTCCTTGGGGTGGTGATGCTTCACCTAGGCATAGTCATCTTTATGGGGATGCCGCTTTTCGGTTTAATTATGATCGCTTTTAGCTTCTGTGGTTGGTATCCTTTCCTTCGGACCGACTATCTAAAATGGCGAGGGACTTAAAAAAATTGCCCGTGATCAAGCAGGGATGCTTTCACACGGGCACACAACCAACAACCATTACATTTTATATATCCTTAAAGCTTTTCAGCTTGTATTTCTTCTATCTCGTCGTTCGCTTTTATAACGTCCTCGCTATTATATAAATTGCTTTCTTCTGTTTTTGGTTCATTACGGAAGAAGATATTTCCATCTATCTCATCCACCACTATTTTCTGCTCTTTTTCGTCATTTCCTGCCAATATGTTTTTCGATATTTCGTTCAGCTACTGCTTCTGTATCAAGCGTTTCAACGGTCTCGCTCCAAATTGTGGGTCGTAACCTTCTTTCGCTAGCCAATCATAAGCAGGCTCTGTTACTTCTAGCGTAATGTCATTGTTTTGCAATAATGCTTTCAAGTCCTCTATTTGGTATTTCACTATCTGCTTAATGTCATCCATACTTAGCGGATTGAACATCACCAGTTCATCTACACGGTTCAAAAATTCTGGCTTTAAGGTCTGCTTTAGCAAGTCCATTACAAGCACTTTGGTGGTAGCTATGGTCACATCTAGGTCTTTACTATCCATATCAGCGAATTGCTCTTGAATAATGTGCGAACCTAAATTGGAGGTCATGATAATAATGGTGTTCTTAAAATTCACCATTCGGCCTTTGTTGTCTGTCAATCGTCCATCATCTAATACTTGCAGTAAGATGTTGAACACATCGGGGTGTGCTTTCTCTATCTCATCCAACAAAATCACACTATAAGGCTTCCGGCGAACAGCCTCGGTCAACTGACCACCCTCATCATAACCAACATATCCCGGAGGCGCACCTATCAGTCTAGATACTGCATGACGCTCTTGATATTCCGACATATCAATTCTTGTCATTGAAGAATCATCATCGAATAATACTTCGGCCAAGGCTTTCGCTAACTCTGTTTTACCTACTCCCGTAGTTCCTAAAAAGATGAACGAGCCTATCGGTTTGTTTGGGTCGCTCAAGCCACTTCTGCTTCTACGGATGGCATCTGCAACAGCTTCTACAGCTTCATGCTGACCAACCACACGTTTATGCAGATCATCTTCTAGGTGTAGTAGCTTATCACGCTCGCTTTGTAACATTTTGCTTACGGGTATGCCCGTCCATTTGGCTACAATGCTAGCAATGTCTTCTGCATCTACATCCTCTTTCATCAAACGAGTGCCTTGATCTTGGCTGGCTAGTTCCGTCTCTAGTTCTGTCACCTTAGCTTCCGCCTCTTTTATTTTTCCGTAGCGAAGTTCTGCCACGCGACCGTAGTCACCTTGACGTTCTGCTTGCTCGGCCTCTAGCTTGTATTGCTCAATAGACTGTTTAGCAGCTTGTATGCGGTCTACAATGGTCTTTTCACTTTCCCATTTGCTGCGCAATTCATTCCGTTGGTCGCTCAAATTAGCTATCTGCTCGCTAAGCGTATCCAGCTTGCTTTTATCTTTTTCGCGCTTGATGGCCTCTCGCTCTATCTCAAGCTGACGGATCTTACGTTCTATTTCATCCAACTCTTCTGGCAGCGAATCCATCTCCAAACGCAACTTAGCTGCCGATTCATCTATAAGGTCAATAGCCTTGTCGGGTAAAAATCTATCAGCAATGTATCGGTGCGATAGCTCAACTGCTGCTAGTATAGCTTCATCCAATATTCGCACCTTGTGGTGGGTTTCGTATCGCTCTTTCAATCCACGTAGAATAGAAACGGCATCTTCCACACTTGGC
>CAYGTK010000196.1:0-7728 GCA_964352775.1 uncultured Chitinophagaceae bacterium | reverse complement strand
AGAAAAGGCTAAAGACTGGATACCATGTGCTAAACATATTGCTGGTGTAGATGAGTTCCGAATAAAAAATGGATTTCATCGCCTACTTATCTCCCGACTGGAACGAAAGACAGAAGGGCTTGCCGACCAACTGGAGAAAACAGTTAACGATTGGGAGGAAGTTTTTTATCGTTCTGTAGCTCGTGCTTTCGGCTTAAAGGTGAATGCGGATACTTTCGAAGCTTTAGCCGTTTCGTTACCACATAAAGTATTAGCAAAGCATAAGCACGATCTGCTACAAACAGAAGCGCTGCTTTTCGGACAAGCAGGATTTTTGAGCGGGGAAATGAAAGATGACTACGGAATTAAGCTTCAGAAGGAGTATCGGTTTTTAGCCAGTAAATACAGGATTCAACCCTTGGAAGTACAGCGTTGGAAGTTCTTACGGATGCGGCCTGCTGGTTTTCCAACTATCCGTATCGCCCAATTTGCTGTGCTGGTTCATCGCTCCTCTCATCTGTTCTCAAAGGTGCTAGAGATGACAACCTTGAAAGAGTTGTACGACAACTTTAGTGTAGAGGTAGATGGCTATTGGTTAACGCATTATCAGTTTGATAAGACTTCAGTTAAACGGAAGAAAAGTTTGGGAAAGGCCGCGCTGCATAGTTTGATAATAAATACCATTGTACCCGTGGTTTTCTTTTATGGAAAGCAGAAGGGTAACAATGAACTGATGGACCAAGCGTTAAACTGGTTAGAAGAGTTGCCAAAGGAACAGAACAGTATCATGTTGAAATGGGATGAATTGGGCGTAAAAGCCCGCTTTGCCTTCGATTCACAGGCCTTACTCGAATTAAAAAATGAACAATGTGACCGTTTTAGGTGTCTGTCCTGTCATATTGGGAATAGCATCCTGCATCCTTAGGTTTAGCTTTTTTTCCCTTAAAAGCTTAAATTTGGTTATTATGAATTCACTACGGTCTTTATTAGAAGTACAGTTTTTTGGTGTTTGTGCCTATTGGGGAGAGAAATTACAGATGCCCACCAGCAAGATCAAGTTGTATTTTATCTACCTTAGTTGCATTACCGCAGGTTCACCTGTTATTGTGTATTTAACAATGGCATTTGTGTTGAATTTGCGGAATTATGTAAAAGGTAAACGCAATCCTGTTTGGGACTACTAGTTTCTATAATCAAAGCTCGCCCACTACAGGTTCGTCGCCTGCATTTCGCCCTGATCCTTATTCTTGTATCGCTATTTATAGGTATAACAGGCTTTATAGTAATTGAAGACTATACCCTTTCAGAGGCGTTTTACATGACCATTATTACCATCTCAACCGTTGGTTTTGGTGAGGTCAGGGAATTGAGCTTCAATGGGCGAATATTCGTTTCGTTCTTGATCATTACAAATATTGGTATCTTCACTTATGCTATCTCTACCATTGCAGCATTCATAATAGAGGGGCAATTTCGTAACGCTATAAAAGACCTTCGGTTGTATCAACGTATCGCAAAGTTAGAGGGACACACTATAGTGTGTGGCTATGGAAGGAATGGTAATGAAGTTTGTAAAGAACTGGTAGAATATCGTCAACCATTTGTGGTTATTGAGATGGACGATGAGCGGGTAGAAGAACTCAGAGAAGAGAATGATTACCTTTTTGTAGCGGGCGATGCTACCCACGATGACATTTTAGAGAAAGCAGGTATTCACAATGCGAAAGCTTTGGTTTCAGCACTACCAAAAGATGCTGATAATGTGTTTGTAGCCTTAACGGCCAAGCAAATGAATCCCAAACTGAATGTAGTGTGCAGAGCATCTGATAGTTCTTCGGAATTAAAGTTGAAACGCGCAGGGGCAGATCATATAGTAATGCCGGAGAAGATAGGCGGGTCGCATATGGCAAAATTGGTAACCAAGCCCGATATTATTGAGTTCTTTCAAGTTATTTCTACCCATGGTGGTGTAAGTATTTACTTTGAAGAACTGGAGTTGAGTAAACTTAACGAAGACTTGAAAGACAAGACCATTCGCGATCTTGATATTAGAAGCGAGACTGGAGCAAATATTATTGGTTTGAAAACTGCGGATGGCACTTATCACGTAAATCCATCTCCTTCAACAATACTAGACCCAACACACAAGTTGATAGTGTTAGGCGATGAAGACCAAATAGAAGTATTTAAACGTTACATTTTTACACACCAAAGCTAAATGAGACCACCTTCAAAAGTACTAGGCGTATGCGCTTGGCTATCTGCCAAATTCGAAATTGATGTAACCATGCTTAGGTTTCTATTTATAGTGGCCGCTATACTAGGCGTGGGTTCCCCCATCCTTATCTATTTCATCTTATACTTGCTTATGCCTCCTGATTGAGTTGGTTATAGTCTTGTGCTATAATTCGTAAAAACTCTACAGGCTCTGTATTATCAACGGTTATCTCGCATTTAGCCATTATCTGGCTATATAATTTCTGAACAACTGCTAAATTGGAAATATAGTTAGGGTTGTTCAATACAGTATTAATAATACTTACATCCTTGTCGCTCAATTTAGCTGCTTGAGGGTACCTGGCTTGGTATTCGTCAGGTACATATACGTAAGGAGAATGGTCAAACTTATTTCTTCGTTTTAAAGATACTACGGTAGTTTCGGCAGCTAAGTCACCCACGCGTTGCCCTTTGTCTGAAAAAAGGATAGAAACTAAACCGACACCACCACTCATCATTGTAATATCAATAGGGCGGAATATCCACCGTAGAAAGAAGCTCCCAAAACTGGGTTTTGAGCCATCTACTTTTATCACTTTAATGTTGCGAATACGTTTACCGAAGCTTTGCCCGTTCATAAATACCTCACAAAGTAGGTCGTAAAAAAAAATGGGTAGGAAAATGAGAAACACCAGCAATCCAACAAAACCTCCCCCTCCAATTATATCAGCAGTGAGCCCAGCTAGTATCGAAATGCCCATAACTATGGCAAATATCAATAGCATATCTATCAAATAGGCTATTGCTCTATCACCAATACCAGCTATCTCATACTGAATATCAACATTTTGTGATGTCTCTACCTGAATTCTTTCCATTATAAAAAAAGTATTGTTTTCGTTCAAATTTAATATTTAGCGGTTAAATTTGTGACATGCGCGAAGTTTTTTTCATAAAGTCGAATCAAAAGAGGTGGAAGGACTATGAATATTTGCTGGCAAAGCGCTCACAAGTAAAAGCGGATGATATTGCCGATGTGTTCATAGAACTTACTAATGATCTCTCTTTTGCGCGTACTCACTATCCAGGTAGCGATATATCTGGTTATCTGAACGATCTTACTTCAAAGTTCCACACAGCTATATATACCAATAAACGCGAAAAGAAGGGTAGGGTCAAGCGTTTTTTCCTTTATGAAGTTCCTCAGGTAATGCGGGCTTCGCACAAGCAATTGCTTACCTCTTTCCTTGTGTTCGGTGTGGCTTTTCTAATTGGTTGGGTGTCGTCTTTAAACGATGCCTCTTTCACCAATTTGATATTGAGCGATGGGTATGTAAAAATGACCATCGAAAATATTGAAAGTGGAGACCCAATGGGTGTATATAAAGATGAAGGAGCACTAATGATGTTCTTATACATCACCTTCAATAACATCAGGGTAGCTATGTTAGCTTTTGCAATGGGTATTTTCCTTTCTATAGGGACTTGGTATATCTTGATCAGTAATGGGATAATGCTGGGTACTTTTCATGCACTGTTCTACAAATACAATATAGTAGAAGAATTTCTGCTTACGGTATATATACATGGGGCTTTTGAGATCTCTGCCATAGTTGTTGCCGGAGCTGCAGGCATTGTTATGGGCAATAGCTTTTTGTTTCCAGGCACTTATACACGTAAGCATTCGTTCAAGCAGGGTGCTAAAAAAGGTATAAAGATCATTATTGGCTTAATACCGTTTTTTATTATGGCTGGTTTTTTAGAAGGGTTTGTGACTCGATATACCGAAATGCCAACAATATTGAGCTTGTTCATTATCTTAGGCTCTTTAGTTACTATATTCTATTATTTCGTTATTTACCCTTATCGCCTACCTAAGCAAGCATTAGCATGAGCCAAAGCAAATACATCAATTTCAGAGAAGTTCGCGATAACGGTCAAGTGATCAATGCGTCATTATCGTTTTTAAAAGAAAATTTTAAGCAATTGCTCATCGCCGTGGTAGTAATTGCTGGGCCAGTTTATTTAGTAGCCTCTTTCTTAGTTGGTTCAGGATACAGCTCAATGTTATCCAACACAATATCAATGGCGCAAAGCGGACAAACTCCTAGTTTGATCGGGCTTTATCCTACTACTATGATGATAGGTGGTTTGTTGTTCCTTATAGCTTTCTCACTGCTTTATGGCGCTGTATTCGGTTATGTGAAGGTGTATATTGAAAAAGAGGGCGAAGGCACTATAAATACGGGCGAGGTTTGGCAAGTAGCTAAAAAGAGTGTTCTTTCTCTTATAGGGGTTTCCATACTTGTTGGTCTATTAGCTACAATAGGGTTTATACTGTTTGTAATTCCTGGAATGTATTTAGCCATAGCTTGTTCATTAGCCTATGCAGCAGTTGTGTTTTCTGATGGAGGCGCTATTAAAGCCATTAGCACCAGTATTAAGCTTACCCTTGGTAAGTGGTGGCGCACTTTCGCTTTGTTACTTATATCAGGCTTAATTCAATCTGCTATTATCAGTCTCTTTTATCTTCCTATGTATGCAGTAATGATGATAGTTATGATGTTCTCCATTGGAGAGATGTCTGATCCCGCTGCTTTCGAAAATCCAGAGACTTTTATAGGTGGTTTTATGGGAGTTATTATGACAGGAGTAATGGCCATATCCATCGTATCGAGCACTTTTTTACTAGTGGTGCAAGCATTACACTACCATAGCCTTAACGAGCAGCGCGAAGGTGAAGGTATGCTGCATAAAATAGCTTCTATATCAATAACTGATGAAGAGCCAGATACGGAGCCCGAAGATGATACTGCATACGCCTACTGATACAGGCAGCTATTTAAAGAGGCTGCTATTCTTATTCTTACTTGTTATGTTAGCTACCCCTAGTGTAATGCTAGCGCAGTCTGCTGCGGTTGGAGCAACAGAACAACGTGGCTTTGATGAGGACCAACTAAACGAACTAAGAAAAGAACATATCTATGACCGCGAGCCACCTAAAGACTTAGGGTTTCTTAAAGCGTTACAGCATTGGTTCAATAAGTTGCTAGGTAGGATGTTCTCAACTACATCAAGTGTTTTGAGCAACTTTTGGAATGTTTTGCTAATACTTGGGATAGGCGCTGCCGTATTGGTTATCATTTTGAATCTTTTGCAAGTTAACATCACTGCACTATTCTCTGATGCTAAAACTAAACCCAATGTGGTATACAAAGAGATAGCTGAAGACATTAGAGCGATAGACCTATTCAAATTATTAGAAGAAGCTATTGAGAATAAAGATCACCGATCGGCCATTAGGTACTACTACCTTATCATTTTAAAACAACTGGACGAGCGTAAGCTCATTAAATGGCAGCAAGACAAAACGAATGCCCAATACCTGCGTGAGCTGAAAGATGGGCTAGTAAAAGACAAATTTAGTAAGGCCACGTACATTTTCGATAATGTATGGTACGGTGATGTAAGTTTAATGGAGGAAAAATATCGATTATTGGAAATTACCATGAGATCTTTAAAAAACGAACTTGCCAATGGCTAAGGTTAGGTTCAATAAATACACCTGGATCAGCATAGTAGTGTTGGTGCTTTTTATTTTGGTAGAAATGTTTAAGCCTACGCCTGTTAATTGGGAGGAGACCTTTAGCGCTAAAGATGATATACCTTTTGGTACTAAATTAGTAGTTGATGCCTTAGGTCCTATTTTTCCTGATAGGGACATAGAAGTGTCATACATCCCTATATACGATAAGATAGCTTTCAACCTTACAGAGGATACTACTGGGCTGAATTACATTGTTATAGGCAGAAGCTTTCAAGCTGATGAGTGGGATATAGAGCAGATGATGGATTTTGTAGAACGCGGTAATAATATCTTTATTTCTACGGAGTATTTGAGTGATGAATTAGAAGATAGCTTGGGTATAGAATTAGAATATAGAACATCGTATAGCGAGTTCATGAGCTATTTTAAAGACGAAGAGGATACCCTAGCGGAAGATGATGTTGTTATCAATGATTCATTAAGCGTGTCTTTACAGCTTTATGGGGAAGTCTATGAGAACAGTAAGCCATACGAGTACAAAAAAGACCTTAGTTACGCATACATTATTGATTCTATTGGAGATGCTAAAAAATTGGGTGGCTATGTAGATACCAGCTTAACCAATTTGGTACAACTACCTGTAGGTAAAGGCTCTTTCTTTATTCATTCCTACCCGCTAGCATTTACCAACTACTATTTGCTTTACGAAGATCATCACGAGTACATTTCTTCAGTATTCAGAAAGCTGCCCGTAGGCCCTGTTATATGGCATGAGTTTGATAAAAGCGGAAGGCAAGAAGCCAGTACTCCGTTCAGATATTTGTTATCGCAGCGCCCTTTAAAATGGGCCTTGTATATCACGGTAATAAGCCTGTTGATCTACATGCTGTTCAAAGCAAAAAGAGAACAGCGCGCAGTGCCTGTAGTACAACCACCTAAGAATAGTACTCGCGAATTTGCCGAGTTAGTGGGCGAACTCTATTACGAAAAACGGAACAACAAAGATATTGCCGATAAGAAGATCGCTTTTTTCAGGCACACTACCAGGCAGAAGCTACATGTGGATGTGTTTGATGACCCAAGTCAGGTCATTAAAGAGTTGGTATATAAAACCAATAGCGACCTTAAAAAGGCAAAAGAGTTAGTACATTTTATCCACGAAGTGGGAAAAAGTACCATGGTAGGCAATTTCGAATTGCTAAAACTTGATAGACTAATTACAGAATTCAAAGCAACAATAGATAACTAGGATACGATATGGAAGAACACGAAGCATACCTACCGCCCAGCGATAAAGAACCCACCCCACCAGCAACCTCGGAAAACACCAGCGCTGATGGACAAGACACCATGTTCAGAAATAGGGTAGACTTAACCCAAGCATCTGAAAATATCCGTCGAATAGAGCAGGAGATAAGAAAGGTGATAGTAGGTCAAGATAGTATGATAGAGCTGCTTATTGCCGCCATGCTTGCCAATGGACATGTATTGATAGAAGGATTTCCAGGAGTAGCTAAAACACTTACGGCTAAGTTATTGGCATCCTCTATCTCCTCCAGCTTCTCGCGTATTCAGTTTACCCCCGACTTGATGCCGAGTGATGTACTGGGTACGAACATTTACAACTTCAAGACTTCGGAATTTGAGTTCAAAAAAGGACCGCTATTTGCCAATATGGTATTGATAGATGAGATAAACCGCGCCCCAGCAAAAACACAATCGGCCTTGTTCGAGGTGATGGAAGAGCGCCAGATAACCATTGACGGGAATACGCGCAAGCTGCCGCCGCCATTCATTGTTCTAGCAACACAAAACCCAGTAGAACATGAAGGAACTTACCGCTTGCCTGAAGCACAGCTTGATAGATTCCTGTTTAAAATAGAAGTGGGTTATCCGAAATTAGAGGATGAGGTAAAAATATTGGAGTATCATCATCAGCAAGACGGATCTTCTCATAAAACGGCTATAGAAGCCATACTTACAGG
>CAYGTK010000195.1:4523-7783 GCA_964352775.1 uncultured Chitinophagaceae bacterium | reverse complement strand
TTAAATTTTTATCATGAAAGATATGCCATACCAAAATCAACCCTTCACGATGTTGATGAGGAGGGTAATGTGGAAATGATTCCTACAGACGCAATCGAACCCGAAGACTACCATGATAGTATGATTCGTTTTATTCAATCAGGAGTGGTTATAAATTTGGATGCCGCAAAATCACTTCATATATTACTCGGAAATTTAATCACAAAACTAGATGCAGATGAGTCAGAAGATTAATTACATATCAAAGTCATCAAGCACAAAATCCAATAAATTCTATCTAACGGGGAATTCCATTAAAAATCATATCGGATGGAGCTTTATTGCTCCTTCTCTAAAAATTGTTTCTGCGTTTAAGACTTCAAGAAGAAGAGACTACAATTTGGGGTTTAATGATGTTAACCAGACAGATATTAATCATCGGGCTAAAGAAATCGCATTAAGAGCCAAGATAACTCAGTTTGGCGTATTACCTGATAACTGGAATGGTAATCATGCCGCTGCAATAAGCAATGGTACTATTCAACAAAGTTTAGATGTACTGGGAGAATTACTTCCATACGAACCTTCTATTTTTCCAACAGCCAGAAATACCATTCAATTTGAATTTGAAGATGGCGACATGTACTTGGAATTTGAGGTATATGAAGACAAAGTGGTAATGCTAAATGAAGTTGGAGACGAACAAGAGGAGCGAGAGGTTAGATTTAAAGAGATAGAAAAAATCGTTACAGAATTCCATGTTGCCGCAGGAAGAGGAAAGAAATGAAACACTATTTAGGGGCGTAATTCTAAATCCCACCCACTGGAAAGAAAGTGAGGACAGGCCTTCGTCTGCTATTTTTAAAGACTCTAGAGGAGTATCTGTAGATAAGCAAGATGGTCGAAGCGAACAGGAATGCACCTTATTTCTAAGAGAGGGTAAACAACTTAAAGCAATAGTAAGTGTAACCACAGAGGACTGTTCCGCCGTAGGTGTAATAGTTAAAGATGCACCCATACCAGATAATCCACATCATGCCGAGATACACAAAAGTGCTGAGGTAGTGCAACTTTCAAGCAGACAAGCGAGAAAGTTATTATCTCATGGAAAAGTGTGCTGGAAGGCGGGTTAACCCAAAAGCGTGAGGGATAGCAGCGGTACCCCACAGCGATAGCGAGGAGTATAGCGGATAGCACGACCCGTTAGGGGCACGCCCTGTTCAGTCAACAGTCGCAGTTGACAGTAAAAACCAGTCTTGTTTCTTGGCTCTTGTGTCTAGGTTCTAACCTCCTACATATTCCTCCTATACTGCCCACCAACCTCAAATAAGGCATGGGTTATCTGCCCTAGGGAGCAGTATTTGGTGGCTTCCATGAGGTGGGCGAAGAGGTTGTCGTTTTGGATGGCGGCTTGCTGTACGGCGCGGAGTTGGGTGGCTGCAATGTCGGCATGGGTGCCGTGTAGGGCCTTTAGGGTGTTTATTTGGTATTCCTTCTCCTCTTCGGTAGCCCGTATTACTTCGCTTGGTATTATGGTGGGCGAGCCTTCTTTACTTAGGAAGGTGTTTACGCCTACAATGGGGTATTCGCCCGTGTGTTTTAGGGTTTCGTAGTAAAGGCTTTCTTCTTGTATCTGGCCGCGTTGGTACATGGTTTCCATAGCGCCTAGTACACCGCCACGTTCGGTTATGCGGTCAAATTCGGTCAGTACGGCTTCTTCTACCAGGTCGGTCAGTTCTTCAATTATGAAGCTGCCTTGTAGGGGGTTTTCGTTTTTGGCAAGGCCCAGTTCTTTATTAATTATCAGCTGTATGGCCATAGCACGGCGCACAGACTCCTCTGTTGGCGTGGTAATGGCCTCATCGTAGGCATTGGTATGCAGCGAGTTGCAGTTGTCGTAAATGGCATACAGGGCCTGTAGCGTGGTGCGGATGTCGTTAAACCCTATCTCTTGTGCATGCAGCGATCGCCCACTGGTTTGTATGTGGTATTTCATCATCTGCGCACGGGCATTGGCACCGTACTTGTTCTTCATGGCCTTGGCCCACAAGCGGCGCGCTACGCGACCGATAACGGCATATTCAGGATCTATACCATTACTGAAAAAAAACGATAGGTTGGGCCCGAACTCATTAATGTCCATCCCGCGACTGAGGTAGTATTCTACATAGGTAAAACCGTTGGCCAGCGTAAAGGCCAGTTGGGTTATCGGGTTGGCCCCTGCCTCAGCAATGTGATAGCCCGATATGGATACCGAGTAGAAATTACGCACCTTTTTATCAATGAAATATTGCTGCACATCGCCCATTAATCGCAAGGCAAATTCGGTACTGAAAATGCAGGTGTTCTGTGCTTGGTCTTCTTTTAAAATATCGGCTTGCACCGTACCGCGTACTTGGGTAAGGGTGTGTTCTTTTATGCCTTGGTATACATCGGCAGGTAGTACTTGGTCGCCCGTAACGCCTAGTAGCATTAGGCCTAGGCCATCGTTTCCTTCAGGTAGGCTGCCATTGTAGCTAGGGCGTAGGGTGCCTTTGGCTTTGTAGATAGCGGCTATTTTTGCTTCTACTTCTGCCTCTAGGCCATGCTCTTTAATGTACAACTCGCATTGTTGGTCAATAGCGGCATTCATAAAGAAACCCAGTAGCATCGGTGCAGGGCCATTAATGGTCATACTTACCGAGGTGGTAGGGTCGGCCAAGTTGAAACCAGAGTATAGTTTTTTGGCATCATCTAAACAACATACTGATACACCCGAGTTACCTACTTTACCATAAATATCGGGGCGATAATCGGGGTCGTGCCCATACAGCGTAACCGAATCGAATGCGGTGCTTAATCGCTTAGCAGGAAGCCCAAGACTTACGTAGTGGAAGCGTTTGTTGGTCCGTTCAGGTCCACCTTCACCCGCAAACATACGGGTAGGGTCTTCGCCTTGTCGCTTAAATGGGTAGATGCCCGCCGTGTAGGGAAATTCACCTGGTACGTTCTCTTGTAGGTTCCATTGCAGCAAGTCTCCCCACGCTTTAAACTTAGGTAGCGCCACTTTGGGTATCTGCAAGTGGCTTAAGCTTTCGCTGTGCGTTTCAATGGCTATTTCCTTATTCCGTACTTGGAATTTGAAAACAGGTTGGCGGTATTTATCAAACTTCTCGGCCCATTCGTCTAGCAATAATTGGTTGCGAGGGTCTAGGTCTAGGGCTACTTGGTTGTAGGTTTCTTGCAGTTGTTTTAGCAGGCGGTCTTTATCGTCTACGGTGGTGTTCTGCACGGTTTCCATG
>CAYGTK010000195.1:0-4513 GCA_964352775.1 uncultured Chitinophagaceae bacterium | reverse complement strand
GTTTCCATGCTTTGCTGTAGGGCGTATAGGCGTTGTGCTACATCGCTTTGGGCGGTTGCCCACTCATCGTAACTGCGGTTGCTTTCCGCAATTTCTGATAAATAACGAGTTCGCTTGGGCGGAATGATGAATATCTTCTCACTCATCTCATCGGTGATGAGGAAGTCGCTTTTCAGCTCGCTATCGGTTTTAGCTACAATGGTATCCATCACGGCTTTGTACAGGCGGTTCATGCCAGGGTCGTTAAACTGTGAGGCCATGGTGCCAAATACGGGCAGGTCTTCGTCCTTAGCCTCCCACAACTGGTGGTTGCGTTTAAACTGTTTCTTCACATCGCGAAGAGCATCTAATGCACCGCGTTTATCGAACTTGTTTACAGCTATCAGGTCGGCATAATCCAGCATGTCGATCTTCTCTAACTGGGTAGCTGCGCCATATTCTGGAGTCATTACATATAGGCTCACATCGCTGTGGTCTACTATCTCGGTATCGCTTTGGCCTATACCTGAAGTTTCTAGTACAATAAGGTCGTAGCCTGCTGCTTTTAATATCTGTACGGCCTCGGCCACGTGTGCACTCATGGCCAAATTACTCTGACGGGTAGCTAGCGAACGCATATAAATACGTGGATGCTTAATGGCATTCATACGGATGCGGTCGCCCAAAAGTGCACCACCTGTTTTACGTTTCGATGGATCTACCGAAACGATAGCCATGCGCTTATCCTCAAAATCTATTAAGAAACGGCGAACCAATTCATCTACTAAAGAAGATTTACCTGCACCACCTGTACCCGTTATGCCTAATACTGGAGCCTTAGATGTAGCTGCCAGTTTATGGATATGGTCGGCCTGTTTTGCAAAGGCTTCGGGGTTATTTTCTGCAGTAGAAATTACTTTTGCTACTATGCCTGGGTTATCTACTGATAGTTCTTTCACCTGACCATTTACGCTAGCCCCTGTGGGGTAGTCGCTGGTTTCTACCAAGTGATTAATCATTCCCTGCAAGCCCATTTCCCTACCATCATCGGGCGAGTATATGCGGGTGATACCGTAGTCCATCAGCTCCTCTATCTCGGTAGGTAGAATAACACCACCACCGCCACCAAACAGCTTAATGTGGCCTGCGCCTTTCTCTTTCAGCAAGTCGTGCATGTACTTAAAATACTCCACGTGCCCACCTTGGTAGCTGGTCATAGCAATGGCTTGGGCATCTTCTTGTATGGCGGTGTTCACCACTTCTTCCACACTTCTATCGTGCCCTAGGTGTATCACTTCCACACCCGTGGCTTGAATAATACGGCGCATGATATTGATAGCAGCATCGTGCCCATCGAACAAAGAGGCTGCCGTTACAATGCGGACTTTATTTTTCGGGGTATAAGGGGCTACTGCTTGCATATTAAAGGCTTGTACACAAATTTACAAAATTCGGCCTGCCGTATTACTCAACTCATCCTTAAGAATAAGTTACCGATCTGGCATGAAGTTTGAAAACACCAGTTCGTAATAAATGTTACCCAGCGCGCAATAGGCAAGCATTTCTGAAAGTAATTACATAAATTTGTAACTCAATTCTTCATTTAACTAAAAAAACAATGAAACACTTATTTATCGCAAGCATCCTAGCATTGCTATCTATCACTGCTTTCGCAGAAGACCAAATTATATTTCACAGCGGTACCGAAGCCAACGGCGAAGTTGTACGTGTAGAGGAGTTTCTTATAGTATTTAAATATACTGGTGAAAACGCTGAACAAACCATTTCTAAATTGATAGTAAACAAGATCATATTCGGTAGCGGACGTGTTCAAGAGATTACGGACAAAATAGTTATTAGAGGTAAAGAAGACTGGGAAAAAGTAGAGCTTGTTTTCGATAAAACAATGGTTGTTGGTTTAAAAAAGGTGGGAGAAGTAAAAGGAAAAACTTCTGGTTTCTTCTCTGGCTCAGTTTCAGCAGCAGGTGCTGATAAGCGCTCTATGAAAAAACTATTGATGGCGGCAGCTGAAATGAATGCTCCGTTCGTTTACCTTACTGCCGATAAGGATGCAGCACGTGGTGTTGGTAGCTCTTATGGTAGCCAAGGTTTGAAAAAAGGTATAGCTTACACTTACTAAGTAGTAGCTACTTATATAGAAAGCCCTTCTGAAATTCAGAAGGGCTTTTTTTATGCCTACCTATTGAAAACCCCTTGCTAAATAGCAAAGGGCTTCCGATCAAATGCCTATAGGCAAACGATATATTTTACTGCTTCAAGAATTGGAATTGATAGTGCTTTGCACCTATGGCTACTCTACCCAAATACATGCCTTTCTGTAAATGACTTACCTGCAAGCTCTCCTTTGCATTTAAGTGTTCATGGGCCACTATTTGCCCAGCCAGGTTAGCTAGTGTTACTTCATAGGCCTTGCCCTCACTAGCTATAGATAATCCATCGCTAGTGGGGTTAGGCCATACACTTATGTTCAAGATGCGCTGTGGCGATAAACCTACGCTTCCCTCTACAATTATCACCTGGGCATCTAGTGAAATACTATAGTTGAAAACACAACCCTGTGCATCAGTTATCTGGTAATTACGCTCTTCCGAAAAACCAGTATTGGGCGGAGTTCCTGATAATCCAATTGGTGTGCCAACGGCGAATGATGCACCATCTTTTGCTGCCGTATTTCCATCATATTCTATGTTGGTAAAGGGTGCAGTTCCTGTTACCACATCAAACTGTATGCTGCCATCAACCATACTGTCAGCCCTGCCATCTTCAAATTGGAATAGCTGCGGTTGAACGAAGGTGACCTCTACCTCTAGCTGGCAGCGCTCTTTGGTAACTATCTCAATAGCAAAATTGCCATCTGCACTTTGTGATTCTCCTGAAGAAAATATTCCCCCTGGGTTTACCTCTTCTAACATAAAGTTGCGGTCGGTAGATAGCGGATTGTTATCAGAGCGACCAAGCTCTAAGAAAATGAACTGCGGCTTTTCTACGGCAAATAAATATTCGTCGGTATTATCTACAGGAAGACCAACACCTAAAATGGGAAGGTTTAAAAAACCCACAAAGTCAGGATCAATACGCACAGTATCCGTCCCTGCAATTCGGGCATTATCGTTGTATGTGCCGTTGGCATTGGGCTCATAAACCCCGCCGTTAAGGAATACGTTGCTCATAGTGTTAGCACTATTATCAATGTACACCCGTATGGATGATACCGTATCTGGTCGGTTAAAAGGAAAAACCACACCCACCTTGGCAATAACTGCAGGGTCTAAACGAAGGGGTTCTACCCTATTACTTAGATCAAAGCCCGTGTAAGTATTATTCACTACTAGCTTCTTCTCTTGTCCATTATTAGAAGCTCTATCGTCAGCACTTAGGCGGTAAGTGGTGGTGTAGGTATTAGTATCTGTAGGGCTAAAGGTAAATTTGGGTGTGCGGAAGGTTTCGCCAGGCTGTAGAAAAGGTATGTCTACTTCTTTTACTAGAATAGCTAGCCCATTATTGTCTTTCACTTCAATAGTAAGCTTACCATCTGTTGCTGCACTTCCGCTGTTGCGAATAACAGTTCCCGCACAAGAAGCCATGCCGTGCCCATAGGCTATAGAGCGCTCAAATCGGCCAATGGTAGAGTCTTCCAATATCTGCAAGTCGGCCATTAATTCTGTTGTGTCATACAGGGCAATATTATCTACCAGCAGTACATCTTCGTCTCGCGAGTTATTTCGAAAGCCCAAGTAGATGTCTGTATTCTCTAGATCGGGGTTGGTGATCTTGATAGAGCGAGTTGCCCAATGGTCGGTAGCAGTTGGTTCTTTGTAAATTGGCCCAGCGGCTAGCATATCGGCAATGGTTGGCGCTGTAGCTACATACACCTCGTAGCCATCGGGAAAGCTTCGGATATTGGCCTTGGCATCCCAAAACAGCTCGACTTGCGTTTCTACAGCAATTGGGCCGAATATCATCCACACATCGGCCGTGGCAGTAGGCTGAAAATAAGAGGTGCTAGCAGCACAATAGTCAGTAGCAGAACCTGGGCGCAACTGTCTTTTCCAGCCTCTAGAAAAGCTAGTATCTACTGGAGTAGCGTTAGAAGAGTCAATAATTATCCAGCTTGGTGTGCCCTGCTGAAGGTCTTCAAAAAAGACGAGGTTACCCTGCGCTATTATATTGCTGACTACTATAGCCATCAGCAACAGTGTTGTACATAAATTTTTCATCGTTGTAATTTTTTTTGATCGGAATGATTGAATTACAACCCGAATGTGCCCACTCCCTTAATAAATGACAACACAAGTATTTTTTAAAATGAAACTCCTAAAATTTATTTTAAAGACTTAAGCCTCTATATTAAATATGTTTACTGTGTAAAATGAATTTTCTGAATTGAATTTAACTGGAGTAAAACCTATCTTAACTACATGAAAACGGGTGATAAAGAACTCTGGGAATTAATAAAAAGCCTTTCTGGCTCTGAGAAGCGATATTTCAAACTACACATCACTAAATATGGAAC
>CAYGTK010000194.1:0-7839 GCA_964352775.1 uncultured Chitinophagaceae bacterium | reverse complement strand
GCAAAAGAAGTGCTGAAGCAAGTGGGTCTAGAAGATAGAATGGATCATAAACCCTCAGAACTTTCAGGAGGGGAGCAGCAGCGTGTGGCAGTAGCTCGAGCTCTAGTAAATAACCCCGCAGTGGTTTTTGCTGATGAGCCTTCTGGTAATTTAGATTCAGATACCTCGAAAGAATTGCATGAGCTGTTCTTTAAACTACGCGACGAAATAGGACAAACCTTTGTGATAGTAACGCACAACGAACAGTTGGCTAACATGGCCGATAGAAAGTTGGTGATGAAAGATGGCCTCATCGTCAATTAGACCGATACGCCTTTGATGGAACAAGCACATACCGTACTTAAGCAGTATTGGGGTTACGATAAATTTCGCCCTATACAGGGAGATATTATCCAGTCGGTACTGTCGGGTAACGATGGGCTGGCTCTGCTGCCTACAGGTGGCGGTAAGTCGCTCTGTTATCAAGTGCCTGCATTGGTAAAGCCAGGCATATGCTTGGTTATTTCACCACTTATTGCTTTAATTCGTGACCAATTACAGCAGTTAGATAAGCTCGGTATTAAAGCAACAGGATTAATTTCTGGTATGCGTGCTAAAGAGGTAGATATTGCCCTAGATAATTGCGTATACGGCGATTTCAAACTGTTGTACATGTCGCCCGAGCGATTAGCAAATGACATGGTGCTGGCTCGCTTAGAGAAAATGAACATCAGCTTATTGGCTGTAGATGAAGCACATTGCATTAGCCAATGGGGGCATGATTTTCGCCCTGCTTATCGACGAATAGCAGAAATTCGTCCCTTAATAGGCGATGCTCCTGTGCTGGCCTTAACAGCTAGTGCGCCTCCACATATACAGAAAGACATTCTGGAGCAGCTAGAACTGAAAGAACCTAAGAAATTTCAAGCCAGCTTTGCCCGAAGTAATTTGAGTTACGTGGTACGTCCCGTGCAGAACAAAGAGCAGCATGCTAAGCATATTCTGGATAGGGTAAAAGGTACTAGTATTATTTATGTACGTAATAGAAAACGAACCAAAGAGATAGCAGAGACACTATTTCAAAAAGGTGTAGCCGCTGATTATTATCATGCAGGATTAGGCATGGACTTTCGCCAACGGAAGCAAGAAGCGTGGACCAATGGACGTACCCGTGTAATGGTGTGTACCAATGCCTTTGGTATGGGGATAGATAAGCCCGATGTACGTACAGTTATCCATTTAGATCTACCCGAAAATGTAGAATCCTATTATCAAGAAGCAGGCCGCGCAGGTCGCGATGGTAAGCGGTCGTTCGCCATACTGTTGATAGATGACCAAGATATTGGCTTAGCGCAATACCGCATTAAGACCCATTATCCCACTTTTGAGCAAATAGTAGCAATATATACGGCCTTAGGCAACTACTATCAACTAGCCTTAGGTAGTGGTGAGGGGCAAAGCTTTGACTTCGATATAGCTGAATTCAGTCGCACGTTTAAATTTGATATACCTAAAGTGGTGCAAGCCCTGCGCATTTTAGAGCAACATGAACTACTTCTGCAAAGCGATGCATCATACACAGGTAGTAGAATACAAGTGCTGGTGAATAGGGAAGGGCTTTACAAATTCCAAATAGCCAATGCTCGGTTCGACCCTTTATTGAAAGTGTTAATGCGTTCGCAGCATGGTATTTTTGATGAATTGGTGCCTTTAAATGAATTTCAATTGTCTAGGATCTTAAAAATGGACAAAGACAAATTGATAGTAGATCTAGAGTATCTCCGCTCGCGTGGATTACTGGATTATAAAAAGCAGACCGATCTTCCCAAATTGACCTACTTAACTGGCCGTCAACAATTGGCTCACCCACAGTTAGATCGCCACTTTGTAGAAGATAGAAAGAAGGTATACGTGAATGACCTGACCCAAATGTTGAGCTACGCGCAGAACGATAGTGTATGTAGAACCCGTTTTCTGCAAGAACACTTTGGCGAAAAAGTAGATGAAGATTGTGGTAAATGCGATGTGTGTTTAGATAGAGATAAGCCTGTTAAAGGGCAAGATATGAAAGCAATGACCGCTACTTTGAAAGACCTATTAGCGCATCGTGCACTAGCTTTACCTGAAATAGTAGACCGCTTTGAGCGTTACAGTCCTGCTGAAATATTAGATGTGCTACGCTGGCACTTAGATGAAGGCCACATTGAATTACATAACGACACCTACCATTGGAAAGGCTAAACTTGGTATTTACCGTTACTAACGACCTAACGCACGATAGGCGCATGCAACGTATTTGCAGCACTTTAGCTAATGCGGGGCATAGTGTAATGTTAGTTGGTAGGCAATTACCCAATAGTAAACCAATAGAAGAACAGCCCTATAGGCAGCATCGGTTAACGTGTGCTTTTCATAGTGGTAAGTTGTTTTACGTGGAATATAATTTACGCTTACTCTTCTACCTATTAGGTATCAAGTGTTACGATATTTATACCGCAATAGATCTAGATACCATTGCGCCTGTATTTATTGCTGCCCGTTTAAATGGAGCGAGGAAGTATTACGATGCCCATGAGTATTTCAGTGAAGTGCCTGAGGTAGTGGACAGGCCATTTACTAAAAAGATATGGGAGGTGGTAGCTGCCTTCTTCATACCAAAGTCGAGCAAAGCGTATACGGTGGGACCAGCCCTTGCGGGAATGTTTCAAGAACGCTACGGAGTGGAGTTTGCCACGATAAGGAACGTGCCGTTTGCTGAAGAGGAGCATGAAGGAAAGCGGGAGTATTTACTCTACCAAGGCGCATTGAACGAGGGGAGAGGTTTGGAGCAATTGCTAGAAGCCATGCAACGTATTGATAGGCCATTGAAAATTGCTGGAGAAGGCGATCTGTCGGAAAAATTGCGGCAAATGGCGAAAGAATTAGGTGTTGAGCATAAAGTAAGCTTTCTTGGCTGGGTGCATCCTAAAGATCTTCCTGCATTAACTAAAGACGCTTGGCTTGGTTTGAATTTGCTAGAGAACAAAGGCTTGAGTTATTACTACTCGCTGGCCAATAAATTCTTTGACTACATTCAGCATGGTATCCCTTCGCTTAATATGGCCTTTCCAGAGTATGAGGCGGTAAATAAAAACTATCCTGTAGCTTTGCTGATAAAAGAATTATCTGCTGATGCAATATCTAATACGATAAATGAGTTGCACCAACAAGAAGCCCGATACGACCTAATGGTGCAGGCTTGCCGAAAAGCCGCCGCTACCTACAATTGGGAAGTAGAGCAACAAACATTACTAGACCTATACAAGCTTGACCGATAAACATCTACATATAGTTTCCTTCCAAGTGCCTTATCCGCCCAACTATGGAGGTGTTATAGATGTGTTCTATAAGATAAAGGCCCTTAGCGATGCAGGTGTAAAAGTACATTTACACACGTTCCATTATGGGCGTGATCGCTCAGAGGTGTTAGATGCCATTTGCGATCAAGTAAGTTATTACCCAAGGCGGAAATTCTATCAAGCAGTATATAGCAGTGTACCTTATATAGTGGGTTCACGTAAATCGGGCGACCTGTTAAGCGATATTTCGGCTGACGATCATCCCATTTTGTTTGAAGGATTACATACTTGCGTTTATCTCGATCATCCTTCTTTAAAGGATAGGAAGAAGATAGTGCGTATGCATAATATTGAGTGGGATTACTACAGCGGACTTGGTAAGCAAGAACGTAATTTCTTCCGCCGTGTGTATTTCATGCAAGAGTCGCGCAAGCTGAAACAATTCGAGGATATACTGGAACATGCTGACCTCATACTAGGTATATCTCCTAACGATACCATTTACCTAGATAAGAAATTTGGGAAGGTGAACTACTTACCAGCATTTCATCCCAACGATGAAGTGTTAAGTAAAACGGGCAAGGGAGACTACGCCATTTATCACGGTAACCTAAGTGTGCAAGAGAATAATCAAGCGGCCATGTACTTGGTGCTGAAGATATTTGATGATATTGATATTCCGCTAAAGGTAGCAGGTAAAGACCCATTGACCACCCTTAAGAAGGTAGCCGAAAAGAGCGGGAAATTTGAATTGATAGCTAATCCCTATGACGAAAAGATGGACACTATGATAAGTGATGCACAGTTTAATGTGCTACCTACTTTTCAGGCTACGGGTATTAAGCTAAAACTGTTGAACGCTTTGTATAACGGCCGCTACTGTGTGGTTAATTCCATTATGGTGCAGAATACGGGCTTAGAAGAACTGTGTATAGTAAGCAATACCGCTGAGGAAATGAAAGAGCATATCCGTGATATAAAGGATAAGGATTTCCCACAAAGTGAGATAGAAAGAAGGCGTAAGTTATTGGCCGAAAAATTCTCGAATGCTGCTAATGCTCAAGAGCTTATTAAACTAATATATTCTCCTCTTGCTTAATGTTGCCACCAGAGCAGCGTAGAATACGAGCAGGAAACTTCTCCATCAATTGATAATTGTGTGTAGCCATTAAAATGGCTGTGTTCATCTCTTTATTGATGCTGATAAGCAATTCCATAATATCATCTGACGTATCAGGGTCTAAGTTACCCGTAGGCTCATCAGCTAATATCAATTTAGGATTGTTAAGTAAAGCACGTGCAATAACTACGCGCTGCTGCTCACCACCAGAAAGCTCGTGTGGCATTCTGAAACCTTTAGTCTGTAAACCAACTTGAGAGAGTACTTCGTCAATACGATGTTGCATCTTGGTTTTATCGTTCCATCCCGTGGCTTGCAATACAAAGCTCAAGTTATCGTGTACACTACGGTCCATCAATAATTGGAAATCTTGGAACACGATACCCAAACTTCTTCGTAGTTGGGGGATGTCGTTCTTCTTTAACTTGTCCAGTTGAAAATCATTTACCCTAGCTGTACCTTGGTCGAGTAACAGATCGGCATAAAGTGTCTTTAGTAAGCTACTTTTACCGCTTCCCGTTTTACCTATTAGGTATACGAATTCGCCAGGTAGCACATCAATGCTTACACCATTAAGCACCAAGGTTTTACCCTGATACACAAATATATTATCTAGAGAAATTAAGGGTTCCACAGTCTCACTCATGAAACTAAAATAATAAAGACCGCTTAGTTCATTATCGACACGATCAACGCTAGGATGAGGATAACGATGAATATGCCCATTAAGATCTTCACTTTGTTAGCTCCATCCAGCAACTCCTGATTGTGAATTTCTTTGGCTTTGTCCTGAATAATGTTTCGGGTCACTATCTGTCCGCGGGCATAAGCGGTTTCGTTCTTAGCTATGTAGTCTTTCGCTCCAAAATCAAAACATTCCACCACTACATTTACTTTGTCCTGTTGCGACATCATTATCACAGGTACGGTAGGGTTCTTCTTTTTTATCTTCTGGAGAACGGTAATGCCGTTATCTGTATTCTCATCATCACTATCCAAGTAGTAATCTAGTATTACCAAGTCGGGGTTCTCGCCAATTCTTGGCAATACTTCCTCGCCACTTTTAAAAGTCTCTACTGTTAAGTTGTAGTTTAATTTTCCTTCTAAATGATCTTTCAAAAGCAGTAGATGTTTCATGTCATCATCTACCAAAAATATCTTGTAGGTAAGTGTATCGGCCATAGTACCAAGTTGAGGTGAAGTGAATTATGACTAAGTTAATACATATTCGGAAATAGACAATGCTAAAGCACCTTTGAGCATCTCATCTTTGCTACATTGTAGTATCTTTGCCGCCTAAATTTGATGCTATGGCTTTACAGTGCGGTATAGTTGGTTTGCCCAACGTAGGAAAATCAACCTTATTCAATGCTTTATCTAATGCTAAGGCACAGGCGGCTAATTTCCCGTTCTGTACTATTGAACCCAACGTAGGAACGATAACAGTTCCCGACCCTCGATTATTAAAGCTAGAAGAGTTGGTAAACCCTCAAAAATTGATACCTACCACGGTAGAGATAGTAGATATTGCAGGCCTAGTAAAGGGAGCAAGTAAGGGCGAAGGATTGGGAAACCAGTTCTTAGGTAACATCCGTAGCACAGACGCTATCCTTCATGTATTGCGTTGTTTTGACGATGGAAACATAGTTCACGTAGATGGAAGTGTAGACCCAGTTCGAGATAAAGAGGTAATAGATACGGAGCTACAGTTAAAAGACCTAGACTCAGTAGAGAAACGTATCCAAAAAGTGGAGAAGCTTGCCAAAAGCGGAAATAAAGAGGCTAGAAAAACCTTAGAGTTATGTAAGCGATTACAAGACCACCTTCAGCAAGGACTGTCGATACGCAGTATGGAATTTGCTGAAGAAGAGAAGCCAGAAGTGAAGGCCTACGATCTACTGACTTACAAACCCGTAATGTACGTTTGTAATGTTGATGAAGCATCGGTAGTAGATGGTAACAATTATGTGGAAGCAATAAAAGAAGCTGTTGCAGGGGAAGATGCCGAGATATTAATGATCTCAGCAGCTATTGAAGCAGATATTGCTGCGCTAGATAGTTTTGAAGATCGCCAAGAGTTTTTGACCGATCTAGGTCTAGAGCAGTCAGGTGTTGCTCGCTTGATAACCAGTGCTTATTCTTTACTTGACCTGGTAACTTACTTTACAGCAGGGGAGAAGGAAGTTCGCGCTTGGACCATTAAGGATGGCTGGAGCGCTCCACAAGCAGCTGGTGTTATACATACTGATTTTGAAAAAGGATTTATTCGTGCAGAAGTAATAGCATATAACGATTTCGTAGAGCTTGGTTCTGAGTCAGCTTGTCGTGATGCTGGAAAGCTTCGTGTGGAAGGAAAAGAGTACATCGTGAAGAACGGAGACATCATGCATTTCCGCTTCAATGTGTAGAACCTACACTCTGCAAGGCCTGTAGCTTCTTTCTCTTGATGAATTTTCTTCATAAGCTCCTCATTTCTACCATTTTATATTTTTCTTCTACATATATCTACGGGATTTCACCTAAAGTAGTAGTCGTATTTTGCATCTAATACGTGTTTATATCTTGTGGATAGCTTGACAGCATGGTGTGAAGTGTGTACTATTAATCAGGCTACTAGAACACACCACCCATTTTTCTATGCCAAAGCTTATTGAATTTACAGACGATGGACTTTACTGCCCTCAGGCCGATATTTATATTGACCCGTGGCGTCCAGTAGACCGAGCGATCATTACGCATGTTCACAAAGATCATGCAAAAATGGGGCATCGGCATTATTTAACACATCACGACGGTATACCTCTTCTACGCCATACACTTGGTCGATTTATCGATTGTCAAGGGATGGACTATCGCGAACGTATTACCATGAACGGAGTGAACATATCCTTGCATCCTGCTGGGCATATTCTCGGTTCATCGCAAGTGCGCATTGAGTATAAAGGTGAAGTGTGGGTAGTTAGTGGGGATTATAAGTTACTGCCAGACGGTATTAGCACGCCCTACGAATGTGTTAAGTGCGATGTGTTCATTTCAGAAGCTACCTTCGGGCTGCCCATATTCAAATGGCGACCACAGCACAAGGTATTTGAAGAGATGAACAACTGGTGGGCAAAGAACAATGAAGATGGTAAGTGTTCCATACTAGCAGGTTATGCCTTAGGTAAGGCACAACGTATAATGCATATGCTAGATAGAAAACTGGGTAAAATATACGCTCATACTTCCATTGATAACATTAACTCCGTATTGCGCCAGCAGGGGATAGACTTGCCAAAAATAGAACGCCTGCATGCTGACTTGAAGCCAGAAGACCTTAAAAATGCTTTGGTGCTAGTCCCTCCATCGGCACTTCATTCTCTGTGGTTGAATAAATTTCAACCTTACTCAGTAGCTGTTGCT
>CAYGTK010000193.1:0-7843 GCA_964352775.1 uncultured Chitinophagaceae bacterium | reverse complement strand
ACTACCAGTACCAATGGTATCGAACGCAGGTACATCTGCTCGCGGGCATACACCGCTAGCCGCGCCACGAAGGCAGCGTCGCACTTAGCTACTAAGCTTTTGATGCGATCAATGCGCGTAGCATCTCCCTCGTAGAACTTGCCTCCCAAAGTGGTAGTTACCACTGCGGTATACAGTTCCAGCTCAGGTGTCAGCTTGTAAGCCGGCGCACCTTCGTGGTTTTTTGTCTTGTTCCGCTTACGGAAAAGTAGGTTGAATTTCATGTTCCTGCGTTTTTGTTGGTTAGTAAATGTTTACGTCAATATTTGTCAATTTGTCTCTAAAAAATATTCAGTTGGCCCAGAGGGATTCGAACCCCCACCCCCTGATTAAAAGTCAGGTAGTCTACCCGTTGAACCTATGAACCAATATGTTTTGCGGTGCTGCCGGGATTCGAACCCGCAACCACCCGATAGACAGTCGGGCACACAGCCGTTGTGCTTCAACACCATTTTGGGCAATAAAAAAGCCCGATCGGTTTCGATCGGGCTTCCTATTTCTAGTATTCTCCTACATCACGATGCAGGTGGTTTAGATATAGGAAGCCCATGCTGGTCCGACGGTCTGCCGCCCAGATTTTCTTGTCCAATAAATATTGATAAATAGACTTTTATACTACTCATCTTGTTTTAATTCGTTTGTTTAATCAATAAAAAACCCGATCAATTTTGTTGATCGGGCTTCTACTATACTTAGTTAAACTTATACAGTCATCGCCCGATAATTCTCTCATTTCCAACCAGCATAATGCAAGGGGCCTGGAGATCTCGTTTGTGATATGTCTGTATAAATAACATTTGTTCTTCGTTTTACGAATGCAAATGTAGTATACGTATTTGTAACAACCAAGGTTTCGTGTAATAAAAATTTAAAAACTGTCTCCGTTTTAACTTAACTGCCTGATAACCAAGGAAAAGAATTTTTATCTTTTTTGTCTCAAAAAATAGATGTTAGAAGTTAGAGTACAGAATACAGACTTATTCGAGTTTCATATCAAACATCGTATCAATCATCTGACTTCTAACTTCTGGTATCTAACATCTACTTGTACACTTTCTTCAATAGTTCGTAAACCCGTTTATGATGATTTTGTAATCGTCTTGGGTTTTCAAAGTAGGCTTCGCTCATTACGGCAAAAAATTCTTCTTCCGCTGTAGCGCCGTAGGGATTGATTTTTGTTTTACCTGCGGCTATGTTCTCCATTTCTATCTCCATTAATGCTTTCCATTCAGGTATTAGCTCTTTTGGTAAGAATACGGCGGGTACGCCATCTATCTCTCCATCAGCATAATCCACCAAGTGGGCGAATTCATGAATACCCACATGCTTGCTATCTCTGGAGTTCTTAAAGCCATCTATTAGAGCTGATACAGAAAAGAACACCGTATGCGATGTGGATTTTCGGAATACCATGCCCGTAATATTGGTTCGTTCCATGTTCTTTACATCACCAGGGTCGCGCACATAGTCGGGTACTAAAACTACTTCTTGCAGCGAGTGGTAAGGCCAACCCTTTATGTAGAATACGGGCATTACTGCGCTAGATGCGGTTAGTAGCAATAGCTCATCCGTCATTTCAATTTCTCCGCCAGCGGTAATGCGTGTGGTATTTAAAAACTCAAGTATTTCGTCTTCGTAGCGTTTCTTTTCCTCCTCACTTAGTGTGCGATAAAAGGCAACCTTCTCGCTAAGGATGGATTTCCAATTGGGTAGGAAGGTAAAGTCAGCAATAGGTGCCGCAGGTTTTCTTAACCAAAACCAATATAAAGCGGATAAAACAATGGGAATACCCAAGAGTACAAATAGTTGCATGTAGAAGAGTGTTATTGTTGTTTTACCAGCTTCTGGAATATGGTGTTTCCTTCTTTGGCTTCCAGCTTTATAAAATAGGTACCTGGTGGCCAATCCACAGTTAGTATCTGATACGAAGTTTTAGTAGTTGTTTCTTCTTGCACTAGCTTACCACTTACGGTGTAAATACTATATGCTTTTAGCCCATACGTGCTAGTTATGTTAACGGTTCTATTAAATGGGTTGGGGAATACTTTGGCCCTACTATCTGTTTCTGGAAAATGCGAATGAACCGATGTAGTATCCATAATTGTGGTGTCAACCACTGTAGTGTCCATTACCGTAGTATCTATAGGCCCTGTGGTATCAATAATGCTAAGGGTGTCTATTGGTACTTCCACATACATTATAGAACTGCTAGTTAAGCAACCGCTTTGGGTTATCATTTGCAACTGATAAAATCCCGTAGTATCTGCTGTTAGTGATGGTCCGTTAGCAGAAATAGAGTCTCCGTTAAATTTCCATTGGTAAGCTAGTGCTTGCGGTGCTGATAGGGTAGTGCTGTCTATGTTTAACTGTATAGTATCGTTATGTGGTAGCAATTCGAAAAGCTTATCACCAATAAACTCTTTTACATTGGTGTTTTCAACTGAGCCTACACTAGGTACGTGAGTGCTACCCGGTATTGTATAGAGATGGCTAATGGTATTCTGGCGCTGTAGATTGGCATATACAGCCTGAGAACCGAATACAGGAACGCCGGAATTAGCATCGGTTCCAGCACCATAGGGTACTATAGGGTCGTTAATTCCATGGGCTAGTATTGCAGGTGTTCCGTTATCTAAGATATTGGTGTCTACCACTCCAGCACCTACTGAAAATAATCCTCTTATCCCTTTACTTGAAGTATCAATTGAATTAACTCCATTTAGATAACCCCAAAAACTTGTATCTACAAAAGCTACTTCGCTTTGGTCCCAGTAGGCTGCGTGAATGGCTGTTGCACCGCCTGCGGAAAATCCACCCACAAATAACTGAGTAGTATCAATTCCAAGGGTATCTGCATTGCTGTTTAAGTAGGAAATAGCCGACCGTGTATCCTGAGCCGCTCTATAAACGGCGTGAAGCCAGTTACTTAAAAAGACTAAGAAATTACCGCTAGGTTTTATTCCTAAGCGATACTGCATGGCTACAGTTATGTAGCCGCGCTTTGTAAAGTGTTCACAATAGTCAGTTACTGGTGCACTAGTATAACTACCACCTGTAAAGCTGCCACCATGTATCACCAGAATTGCGGGCCTCTTCTTTATGGTGTCCCCTTGTGGGGAGTACATTCTAAGGAATAAATCTTGTAATACAGTATCGTTGTTAAGTTGACTATCGTATTGTTGTGTGGATGTAGTGAAGTTAGAAAATACCTCATCCGTATACCTTCCGTTACAAGGATGTTGGGCTAGAAGACTGCTTGGCAGAAAAACGCCAATGAATACTAGAAACGATAAAGCAGAGTACTTTAAAATAGCCATTTACCTCATTTCATTTAATCCAAAAGGTAATGAATTTGATAGATATTAACGGCCTATTACTTAGCTCCGATCGCCTTTTTCAAGAACAAGGTTATCGGCCTACCTACTTCATAATCTTCTAATACCATTTCTTTAAAGTTCTTCTTTGTAATCACCTTAGCGGGCATCTTGTGGAAGAAGTAGAAGGCCTTGTTGTAGAGTATCGGTTGCTTCTCTCCAGCTTCTTTAAATTCCTTCGGCAATATTTTGTTTTGCTCTCTGCTGCTTAAGGTCTCAAAGGTCTTTTGAAAGTTTTGGTCAGCCAATAGCTCATCTAGCTTTTTACCATTCTTAACTATATAGCTACGCACTTGATGTAGTTGCTCTTTATCCAGCATATAAAGTCCACCGTATACCTTGGCAAACTCTGGCCCCAGCTCAATGTACATACCCGGGTTTTCCATATCCTTTCGGCCACCAGGAGAAATAACCGCCGATAAATTGAGCTTATAAGGCGACTTATCTTTTGCAAAACGAACATCTCTATTGATGCGGAACATGGCCTCTTTGTAGGTGATCTTGATGTTGCCTTCAATAGCATCTAGCTCGGCTATTAAGTCCGTTATAAACTCTTGGAACGGTTGTTTAACATGCTTTTCGTAGCGTTTTTTATTGGCGTGAAACCAGTCGCGGTCATTGTTAGCGGCAAGGTCTTTAAAAAAGTCGATGTATTCCTGCGTAAAGTAGCTCATAGTTGTTTTGAGATAATAGTTAAAAAAAGGGAGCCTGCACGGCGCAGCAGACTCCCTAAAAATATTAATTAGGCGAATGGAATGCTAGGGCGTTACCCTCAGAATCTTCAAATACGGCCATATAGCCTATCTCGTCGCTAATTTTGGTTTTGGGCATGGTAATTACACCACCCGCATCTTCTACTCTCGAAAGCGGATCAGCTAGGTCGGCACCACCATTTAGGTATAGTAATGATCCTTCTTTACTGGGTTTGTGCATAGGGCTGGTAGCAATGGCTCCAGTAACTCCATCACCTTCGCGTGGTAGGAAGCCTAGTTTGATGTTATTGAATTCTTGTTCATGAATTTCACCGCCTAATACTTTGCCGTAAAATTCTTTTGCTCGGTCGAAATTGGCTGCTGGTATTTCAAACCAGTTGATAACGTTTGCCATGATGATGTGTTTTTGTGAAGAATGACACTAAACATATCCGTTTTTTTCATTTGTTTTGATGGAAGCTGATGTGAAAACGTAAAAGTCTATTTTTCATGTTTTTACAAATGCTGTCAACCATTAACTATCCTTATGCAAAAGAAGGGACAACTGTTCGACTTGGTAAAGTCGCTCACTAAAAGCGAGAAGCGCTACTTACGGCTGGTAGCGCTGCAAGGTAATAATAGCAACTACATGCGCCTATTTGATGCTATAGAAGCGCAAGAGGTAAGTGATGAAAAGGCTATAAAAGAAGAGTTTGCTGGCGAGAAGTTCGTGAAGCAACTGCACGTAACCAAAATTTACCTCACTCGGCTGATAATGCGAGCCCTTCGGAATTTCCATGCAGCGCAAGATAAAACGGCAGAGGTGCTAGATCTATTACGTGATATTGGCATCCTTTTTCGTAAAGAGCTATACCCACAGTGTGGCTTATGGATAGTGCGTGCGCTAGAGATAGCTAAGGAGTATGAGCTTCACCCTCTTCAGGTAGAATTGCTCACTTGGCAGCGTAAGCTATTGGTGGCGCAGTATGGAAATAGCGGTAAAAAGGGAGAACTAAATGCGATAGTTGAGGAGCAGAAAAAGTCTCTAAAGCTACTAGAAGAGCACTTTGACCTGTGGACCATCACCATTAATATGCTCGACTATGTGCGTATACAACCTAGTAAAATATTGGATAAGGAGTTTCCGGTACTAGACTTGGATGAGAAGCCCGATTCGTTAGATAGCCGTACGTTGTATCACCTGATATGGTATGCTTATCACGTATTTAGTGGAGATGGTGCCGAACGGGCAGAAGACGAGCTAAATGAGCTGATAGGTCTTTGGGAAGAGCGACCTGAGCGGATAAAGAACGACCCAAATACCTATATAACCATGCTTAACAATAAGGTGGGTTGCCTGCTATTCACCCAGAAACGTCATGAGGTAATACCTCTGCTAGAAAAAATAAGGGAAGTACCTAAAGCTTATGGCTTAACTGCTCAAGACCCTATCTACTTAAAATCGCAGGCCAAGGCTTATAATGTGGAATTGGAGTTGTATCGCGACAAGAAAAACACAGATGAAGCTAGAGGTATTATGAAAGAGGCAGGGGACTTTATAGCTAAGTACGAAAAGCAGTTGCCGCCTGAATATCAGTTACTCATCCCTTATCAATTGGCCTACTTGCACTTTTTAGATAGGAACTACAGCGCATCGCTTGATCACAGTAGAAGTATAACCGAGTTGAATTTTGGAGACCTGCGGGAAGACATACAGAACTACGCTAACTTCCTAAACTTGATGACGCACTATGAGCTAGATAATAACATAGTACTGCGATATGGTGTAGAAAGCTGCCGCCGCTCCCTTAAAAAACGTAGAACGCTTTTACCAGTAGAACAGCGGCTGCTAAAATTCTTCTCTAAACTCAGCACCAGCCCTAAGGGCGAACATCGTTTGCTTTTCAAAACCCTACAGGGCCAACTCTATAATGGGATGGATGAAAAAGCCATAGCCAACGTGCAGGATTACATCGACCTACGGCTATGGGTGCAGGGGCATCTTGGTGCAGTTAATGCTTAGTTCTTATTTATCCCTTCTACTGAACATACCACCCAGTATATCAGCACCTGCATTTGTGGGCAGTACGGCTATTTCAATTTTACTGGCCATCTCTTTATTTACTAGGTAGCTAGCGTAAATGGGATTGTCGGAGTATAGCGTGGCTAGGCGAATTTCTTGGTCTATCATCATTTTATCTTGCTCGCGTTTCATTTCCACGGCTGCCTTGTCAAACTCGCGTTGGCGGTTGGCATCTATCATATTCTGTTTGCGTTTTTTATCTAGTTCGGCCTCTGCTAATAAGGTCTGTCGCTTGGCTTCTGCTATGGCGCGCATCTCTATTACTTCGGCATCGGTTTTTGCTTTGGCTAGGGTATTCAGTCGGCGTTTTTCTTCCGTTTTGGCGTTTATTTCTGATACTTTTCCGTCAGCTTCAGCTTTAGCTATTTCTACCTTACCTTGGGCTTCGGCTTTCTTCTCATTGGCTAAGGCTTGTTCCACATCTATCACGTTCTGGAATTTTATCTGCTCCAATTCACGCTGCTTCATGGCTGTTTGCTCACGCGAAGTAGTGTACGTGTTGGGAAAATAAAGATCAGATACTATCACTTCCACAATACTCACTATCTCTTCCCCAGCTTGACTTTGAAGGGCTGTGCGAACAGCTTCAACATAACGTTCGCGTTGGGTAGAGAAAACGGAATCGACCTTGTTAAAAGTATTGGAGACCTTACCAGCCAACTGCTGACTACGCGGGTACAATATTAAGCTATCGTATATCTGCGGACTGGTGAATTGCTTTTCAAATTGCTCAGGGTCAGTTATCCTCCAGCGAACAGATACGTCAAGATCGAGCGGAACGCCATCGCCTAAGCGGACATTCTCTAAATAGCGAAGCATTACCTGATCGCGCAATAATTCGGGTGGGGTAGAGGCCTTTTCAACTTGCTGGCTGCAACTGGCTAGTAAAAGTAAGATGGGTAACAACAGGGCATAAAGGGGCTGTGGACGTGTCATAACGTGTAGAATTAAATGGTGAATAATTGAAGGACTACCAGGTGTGCACTTTGGGGGTCGGTCTATATTACAACCATGTAATTCATAGCACTATTTCATGCCTTTGTCGGAATTAACATTTATTGGGAAATGTGGGGTAGAATATTTCTAGGTTACATCAACCCTAGCTAATATCTTACTAAAAAGCACAGGGAAGAATCGCTTTAAGTACACGGCTGCCAGTTCTTTACCACCTACCAGTATCTCTTGCTTCTCTTTTCGTAGGCCTTTTAGTATTCGTTTGGCGCATTCGTCGGGCTTTATGCCTTTGGCTGTGGCTTGGTCCATTTTGTTTTGGGGGCTGCCATCGCCTAGTAGGGCTTTGTAGGGAAGGTCGGTAGCGATATAGCCTGGTATTATCAGGCTGATCTTCAGGTTGTCTTTATCATGCTCGGCACGTAGGCTATCAAAAAAACCATGTAGGGCGTGTTTGCTAGCGGCATAGCCCGAGCGTAGCGGAGAGCCTATTTTGCCCGTTAAACTGGTAACCACCCCTATATGCCCATGCTGTTGTTTCATGAACTGAGGCAGCAGCGCCTTAGTTAAAGCAACGGTACCAAAGTAGTTCACCTCCATCATTTGTCTATCTACTTCCAATTCAGCATCTCGCACGAACGAGCGCTGACTGATGCCGCCATTGTGAAACAGCATATCTATCTGCCCATATTCATCCAATACAC
>CAYGTK010000192.1:0-7902 GCA_964352775.1 uncultured Chitinophagaceae bacterium | reverse complement strand
TGGTTACTGTAGCATCATCCATACATCCGTTCACGTCTGTTACGGTTACGCTGTATGTTCCTGCTACTATGTTATTCAAGTCTTCTGTAGTCGCGCCATTGCTCCAAGCGTAAGTAAATGGAGATGTTCCACCGCTTACTGTTGCATCAACTGCACCATCGGCACCACCGAAGCAGCTAATGTCAAAGCCTTCTAATGTTACTGCTATTGCATCTGGCTCTCCTACTACTTGTGTTACGTTAGCGTCACAACCGTTCGCATCAACTACCATTACCGTGTAAGTACCAGCAGTTAATCCGCTGATGTCTTCCGTTGTTGCTCCTGTGTTCCAAGAGTAAGTGAATGGTGATGTTCCACCTTGTACCGTTAGGTCAATGGCTCCGTCGTTACCATCCTTACAACTTACCGTTGTTGGAGTTGCTCCTAAGGTCAATGGTCCTGGTTGGTTTACTGTTGCTGTTGCTTTAGTTGTACATCCGTTGGCATCCGTAATGGTCACGGAGAAGGTCGGGATGAATGCAGAAAGACCATTAAGATCTTCTGTAGTAGCTCCGTTGCTCCATGCGTAAGTGTATGGAGTTGTTCCGCCTTGAACTGTCAAGTCAACACTTCCATCGTTTCCACCAAAGCAGCTTACATCAACTGATGTTGCGCTTGCAGTTAATAGATCTGGTTGGCTGATAGTAGCACTTTCAGTTTCTACACAGCCGTTAACATCAGTTACCGTTACTGTGTATGTACCACTTCCTAGTCCAGCTACGTCTTCTGTAGTCTCACCATTGCTCCATGCATAGGTGTATGGAGACGTTCCTCCTTGAACTGTTAGATCAATAGTTCCGTCATCAGAACCATTACAATCTGTTGCACTTGGGGTCAAGGTCAATGCTATTGCATCTGGCTCGCCTACTACTTGTGTTACGTTTGCATCACAACCGTTCGCGTCCACCACCATTACCGTGTAAGTACCAGCAGTTAATCCTGAAATATCTTCTGTAGTTGCTCCTGTATTCCAAGAGTAAGTGAATGGTGATGTTCCACCTTGCACGGTCAGGTTAATAGAACCATCACTTCCATCTTTACAGCTTACCATTGTAGGCGTTGCTCCCAAAGTTAATGGACCAGGTTGCGCTACTGTAGTTTGAGCTGTAGTAGTACATCCGTTAGCATCGGTTACAGTTACATCGTATGTTCCGATAGCTAATCCCTGAACGGTAGCCATTGCAGAACCATTGCTCCATGCATAAGTGTAAGGTACTGTGCCATCTTGCGCGGTTACGCTTACACTTCCGTCATTCCCACCGAAGCAACTTACTTCCGTAGAAGTAGCGCTGGCAGTTAATGTAGCTGGCTGTAATACAGTAATACCAGTTCCTGTTTTCACACAGTTATTAGCATCAGTTACTGTTACATCGTATGTTCCAGCAGTAAGGCCACTAATATCTTGTGTAGTAGCTCCGTTGCTCCAAGCATAAGTATATGGCATTGTTCCACCCGTTACAGTTAGGTCTAATGCTCCATCGTTACCACCATTACAGTCTACATCGTTAGGTACAATGTTCAAGCTTAATGTCACTGGCTGCATTACTATGGCCTGACGAACATCATTACATCCATTAGCATCTGTTACTGTTACTGTGTACGTTCCAGCAGTTAATCCTGTGATAGAAGCGGTTGTTTCACCGTTGCTCCAAGCAAATGTATATGGTGCTGTTCCGTCAGTAGCTGATACTGAAGCAGAACCTGTTGCATTACCATTACAATCTACCATAGTAGCAGATGTTTGTGCTAATAGTGTTCCTGATTCAGTTATCTGAATAGTATCTACCTCTTCACAACCATTACCATCTGTTACGGTAACGCTATACTCTCCTGGGCAAAGCATATCGATGTCTTCTGTTGTTGCTCCGTTGCTCCATACAAAAGTATATGGACTGGTTCCACCTGTAGAAGTCAAGTCAATTGCTCCGTCACAACCTGTAGTTGTAGGGCAGTTCAAATTTAAATTGAAGTCTCCCCTGCCGCTCCAGCTACCTGTATAAGTAAACCAAGTAGCTGCACCTAAACTGTTGTTATTCTTATCGTTAGCACGGTCACCAATTTGGAAACGGAACTGCGAGTTACCTGCATCATTCGTGATGATCAAAGTATCTCCAGCATAGTCGTTGAATCCAATGAATAGGTTGCTCTTGCTTTCGTCTATTTCGTAGTATGTCCAATCTTGGAAGCGAGTACCTACCCTGCTGGCATTACCTTTCCAATCGCCACCTTGTGCTTGCCAATCGGTCCAGTTCAATGGATCATGGAACCACACCTCTATTTCAAAGGCTTTGGTCATATCGGTTTCGTTGAAAACAGTACCTGTTAATTGTATCTCACCATTTGGCAAATACTTCACTGTTCCTTTATTTCCATCGAAGAAGAAATCACTTGATACCCCACCTGGAAGATTCGGTAACCATACCGCATGTCCAGTTGGTGAATATGCATCAGCAACACACATTTGGTTGCTGTTACAAGCCAAGTCGGTTTTCGTAAAGCTCAATTCCAATGGAGTAGGCTCATCTATAGTTACCGTTTCGGTATCATCACAGCCATTAGCATCAGTAATGGTTACGGTATAAGTACCTGCTATCAATTCAATGATAGAAGCTGTAGTTGCACCATTACTCCAAGCATAAGTGTATGGAACTGTTCCACCTGCAGCAGAAGCGATAGCACTACCTGTAGTGTCACCAAAACAAGCTACATCTGTACCAGTTATAGAAGCTACCAAGGTATTAGGCTCATCTATAGTTGTGTTATCAGTAGCCGAGCACCCGTTCGCATCTGTTACGGTTACTGCGTACGCACCAGCAGTTAATCCACTAGGATCTTGTAACGTACTGCTATTGCTCCAAGCATATGTGTATGGCGATGTTCCGCCTGTTACGCTTAAGTCAATTGAACCATTTGCATTACCATTACAGATAGCATCTGTTGGCGTTAAGGTCAACGAAATTGCATCTGGCTCACCAACTGATTGGGTTACCGTTGCATCACAACCGTTAGCATCTACTACCATTACAGTGTAAGTATCTGCGGTTAATCCGCTGATGTCTTCCGTTGTTGCGCCAGTGTTCCAAGAGTAAGTAAATGGTGAAGTTCCACCTTGAACTATTAAGTCTATAGAACCATCATTTCCATCCTTACAACTTACCATGGTTGGTGTTGCACCCAAAGTCAATGGACCTGGCTGGTTAACCATTGCTTGAGCAGTTGCTGTACATCCGTTCGCATCAGTGATAGTTACACTGAATGTTGGGATGAATGCAGATAGACCGTTAAGATCTTCCGTAGTTGCGCCGTTGCTCCATGCATAAGTGTATGGAGTTGTTCCGCCTTGAACTGTTAAGTCTACACTACCATTGTTTCCACCAAAGCAGCTTACATCAATTGATGTTGCGCTTGCTGTTAATAGGTCTGGTTGACTGATAGTTGCATTATCTGTTGCTGTACATCCGTTAACGTCAGTTACTGTTACCGTGTAAGTACCTGAACCTAGGCTAGATATATCTTCTGTTGTTGCTCCTGTACTCCAAGCATAAGTGTACGGGAATGTTCCACCTTGTACACTCAAGTCGATGTTTCCATCATCTGAACCATTACAGTCTGTTGCACTCGGTGTAAGTGTCAAGGCTATTGCATCTGGCTCACCAACTGCTTGCGTTACAGTTGCATCACAACCGTTAGCATCTACTACCATTACGGTGTAAGTGCCAGCAGTTAGTCCACTGATGTCTTCCGTTGTTGCTCCTGTATTCCAAGAGTATGTGAATGGTGCTGTTCCACCGCTTACTGTCAAGTCTATTGAACCTGTTGAAGCATTTTTACAATCTACCATTGTAGGTGTTGCTCCAAGCGTTAATGGACCAGGTTGGTTGACTGTTGCTTGAGCGGCTGCAGTACAACCATTAGCATCGGTAATCGTTACTGAATAAATTGGAGAAAAGGCACTCAACCCGCTTATATCTTCCGTCACTGCGCCGTTGCTCCAATTATAGGTATACGGTGTTGTCCCACCATTAACAGTCAAGTCTACACTTCCATTGTTTCCACCAAAGCAGCTTACATCAGTTGATGTTGCGCTAGCAGTTAATAGGTCTGGTTGGCTGATAGTCGCATCATCTGTTGCTGTACATCCGTTTGCATCGGTTACTGTCACGCTGTACGTTCCAGAACCTAGGCTAGATATATCTTCTGTTGTGGCTCCTGTACTCCAAGCATAAGTGTACGGGAATGTTCCACCTTGTACACTCAAGTCGATGTTTCCATCATCTGAACCATTACAGTCTGTTGCACTCGGTGTAAGTGTCAAGGCTATTGCATCTGGCTCACCAACTGATTGGGTTACCGTTGCATCACAACCGTTTGCATCTACTACCATTACGGTGTAAATGCCAGCAGTTAGTCCTGTAATGTCTTCTGTTGTGGCTCCTGTGTTCCAAGAATAAGTAAATGGAGATGTTCCGCCTGATACTGTCAAGTCTATTGAACCTGTTGAAGCATTTTTACAATCTACCATTGTAGGTGTTGCTCCAAGCGTTAATGGACCAGGTTGGTTGACTGTTGCTTGAGCGGCTGCAGTACAACCATTAGCATCGGTAATCGTTACTGAATAAATTGGAGAAAAGGCACTCAACCCGCTTATATCTTCCGTCACTGCGCCGTTGCTCCAATTATAGGTATACGGTGTTGTCCCACCATTAACAGTCAAGTCTACACTTCCATTGTTTCCACCAAAGCAGCTTACATCAGTTGATGTTGCGCTAGCAGTTAATAGGTCTGGTTGGCTGATAGTCGCATCATCTGTTGCTGTACATCCGTTTGCATCGGTTACTGTCACGCTGTACGTTCCAGAACCTAGGCTAGATATATCTTCTGTTGTGGCTCCTGTACTCCAAGCATAAGTGTACGGGAATGTTCCACCTTGTACACTCAAGTCGATGTTTCCATCATCTGAACCATTACAGTCTGTTGCACTCGGTGTAAGTGTCAAGGCTATTGCATCTGGCTCACCAACTGCTTGCGTTACTGTGGCATCACAACCATTAGCATCTACTACCATCACGGTGTAAGTGCCAGCAGTTAATCCTGTAATGTCTTCAGTTGTTGCTCCTGTGTTCCAAGAGTATGTAAATGGTGCCGTTCCACCTGAAACTGTTAAGTCGATAGAACCTGTAGAAGCGTCTTTACAATCTACCATCGTTGGTGTTGCTCCTAAAGTTAATGGTCCTGGTTGCGTAACTATAGCCGTGCGAACATCATCACATCCGTTAGCATCGGTTACCGTTACTGTGTAAGTACCTGCAGATAATCCGTTAATGGTTGCGGTAGTGGCACCATTGCTCCAAGCATACGTTAATGGCGCTGTTCCACCTGTTACACTTACTGAAGCAGAACCGTCATTTCCGCCAAAACAACTTACGTTAGTAGCAGAAGTAGTTGCTATTAAGTGAGTTGGCTCATCAATTGTGAACGTCTTTTCTTCCGTACATCCATTAGCATCCATTACCGTTACTGTGTAAGTACCCGGACAAAGCCCGCTCAAGTCCTCCATAGAAGAACCATTACTCCAAGCGTAAGTATATGAAGTTGTTCCACCAGTAGTGGTTACATCAATAGCACCATCACATGGTTCAGTAATACAGTCTAAGTTAAGGTTGAAATCACCTTTACCTGTACCGTCACCTGTAAAACGGAACCAAGTAGAGGCTCCGAAATTCCCATTTTTATCATTTGCCGCCAATCCGATCTGTAAACCGAATTGTGGTGACTGGTTATCTTTTATGATCACCAAAGTATCGCCAGCGTAGTCATTCGTTCCTACGAATACGTTTTGCTTACTTGCATCAATATCCCAGTAAGTCCAGTTTTGGAAGTTATTACCTACTGTACCTGCATTTCCTTTCCAGTCGCCACCTTGTGCTTGCCAATCCGTCCAGTTCAATGGGTTGCTGAACCATACTACAATATCAAAAGACTTGTTAGGGTCATTCTCTGCAAAAACAGAACCTGATAATTTCAACATGTCATTCGGTAGGTATTCTAGTAAGCCACCATTTCCATCGAAACGGAAATCGGTAGCAAAAGTCAATCCATCGTAACCATTTATAACTAGAGCGTGGTTATTTGCACTATAGCGAGTTGCCGTGCATATCTGACTACTGTTACAGCTAAGGTCGCTTACCTGTCCGTTCACATCCAGATCATCTGGTTGATCGATAACTACCTGCTTTGTAGCAGTACAGTTGTTCGCATCCGTTACTGTTACCGTGTAAGTACCAGCAGTTAAGTTGCTAATATCTTCTGTTGTTGCACTATTGCTCCATGCATAAGTATATGGAGATGTTCCACCAGTTACACTTAAGTCTGCTGACCCAGTATTATCGCCATAGCAATCTACATCCGTACCAGAAATTGATAAGCTGATAGCATCTGGCTCACCCACTGATTGGGTTACTGTTGCATCACAACCATTGGCATCTACCACGTTCACCGTGTAAGTACCAGCGGTTAGTCCAGTGATGTCTTCTGTTGTTGCTCCTGTGTTCCAAGCATAAGTAAATGGTGCTGTTCCACCAGAAACGGTTAGATCAATAGATCCGTCGTTTCCGTCTTTACAATCTATCATGGTAGGTGTTGCTCCTAATGTTAAAGGACCCGGTTGTTCTGTCGTTTCTTGTGCAGTTGCCGTACAGTTGTTCGCATCTGTTACCGTTACTGTGTAAGTACCGATTGATAGGCCACTAGCCATTGCCGTGGTAGCTCCATTGCTCCAAGCATAGGTATATGGAGTTGTTCCGCCATTTGCAGTTGCCGTAACGCTTCCGTCGTTTCCACCAAAGCATTTTACATCTACTGATGTTGCGCCTGCAGTTAAAAGGTCTGGTTGAGATATGGTAGCATCGTCTGATGCTGTACATCCGTTAGCATCGGTTACCGTTACCGTATATGTTCCGCTACCTAAGCTAGAAATATCTTCTGTTGATGCCCCGTTGCTCCAAGCGTAAGTGTATGGAGATGTTCCGCCTGATACGCTCAAGTCTATTGAACCATCATCTGAACCATTACAATCCGTTGCACTTGGGTTAAGCGTTAAGCTAATAGCATCTGGCTCACCAACTGATTGGGTTACTGTTGCTTGACAACCATTTGCATCTACTACATCAACGGTGTAAGTACCAGCAGTTAGTCCTGTGATGTCTTCCGTTGTTGCTCCTGTATTCCAAGAGTAAGTAAATGGTGCTGTTCCACCAGAAACGGTTAGGTCGATCGACCCATCGTTTCCGTCTTTACAGTTTACCATGTTAGGGGTTGCTCCTAAAGTTAATGGACCTGGTTGCTCTATAGTAGCTGTAGCAGTTGCTGTACATCCATTCGCATCGGTAATGGTCACATTGTATATTGGGCTAAATGCAGATAGACCATTCAAGTCTTCTGTTGTAGCTCCGTTACTCCAAGTATATGTGTATGGCGTTGTTCCGCCGCTTACGGTTAAGTCTATACTACCATCGTTACCACCAAAGCATTTAACATCTGTTGCCGTAGCATTGGCAGTTAATACATTTGCTGGCCCACCAATAGTTGCGTTATCTGTTGCTGTACATCCATTGGCATCAGTTACCGTTAAGGTATAAGTACCTGGTGCCAGTGTATTAATATCTTCTGTAGTTGCCCCATTGCTCCAAGAAAAAGTATATGGAGTAGTTCCACCGTTAATAGTAGCATTAGCAGTACCATCACTAGCTATATCGCATGACGCATCTTGGCCATTTACATTAACTACTAACTGCGCTGGCTGGTTTATTGTAGCTTGATCAACATGAGTACATCCCAATTGATCGGTAATAGTTACTGTGTAGG
>CAYGTK010000191.1:0-7948 GCA_964352775.1 uncultured Chitinophagaceae bacterium | reverse complement strand
GTTCAAGTTAACCGAGATACCGACTACATCCGCGCTGCAAGCTTCCTGCTAAGCAGACCGTATCTCGTCCCAATTTTCATTTCCTTTTTTTCATCCCCTTTTTTAGAATTTACCAATGAAATATATACTTGAACGTATTTCCCTTATTATAAAACTTACTTACCAAGGCCTAGTAGGCGACGAGAAGGAGTTCACCACCGGAAGCATCAATCGTTCCATTTACCTTTTAGCCGTTCCTATGGTTATGGAAATGGGTATGGAAGCCACCTTTGCCCTAGTTGATATGCTATACATCAGCAGGGTGAGTACCACCTCTACCGCTGCGGTGGGTATTACCGAATCAGTAGTTAGCATTATTTACTCCCTAGCCTGGGGTTATAGTATGGCTATTACGGCCATCGTATCGCGCAGAGCGGGCGAGAAGAACTTCGATAAAGCTGCCGATGCTGCTTTTCAGGGTATGGTGTTGAGCTTAATGCTTGGCTTGGTCATCGGTGTTTTTGGCTACACCAATGCGGAGGAACTACTTCGCCTAATGGGTGGCTCTGAAGACTTGATAGCAGAAGGTTCTGGCTATACCAAGATACTGTTCGCTACCAATATGGTTATCATTTTCTTGTTCGTTAACAACTCCGTCTTTCGTGGAGTAGGTAGTGCGGCAACGGCTATGGTCACCCTAGGGCTAGCTAACGGATTGAACATTATACTCGACCCCATCTTCATTTTCGGATTAGGGCCTATACCCGCTATGGGTGTAGAAGGTGCTGCTGTTGCTACTACCATTGGTAGGGCAACAGGTGTGGCCTTTCAGTTCTATATGTTGTTTAATGGCATTGAGCTGCTGCGTATTACCCGTAAGAACATGGTGGTTCGCTATAAAACCATTTTAGAGATGGTAAAGGTGGGAAGCGCTGGTGCTGGACAGTTCGTTATCGAATCGTTCAGCTGGGTGCTGCTAATGAAAATTGTAGCCGAATTTGGTGAAGTGACCGTGGCAGCTTATACCATCGCCTTTAGGGTAGTGGTATTCAGCATATTGCCAAGTGTGGGTATTGCCAATGCAGCAGCCACGCTGGTGGGACAGAACCTAGGCGCAAAAGACCCCGACCGAGCCGAGACCATAGTATGGCGAACCAGTAAATACAATGCCTATTTTATGGTGTTCATCGGTGTCATATTCTTCAGTTTTGCTGGGCCTATCCTCGACCTATTTGGCTCAGAGCCAGCAGTAAAAGAAGAGGCCATGCTACTACTGAAGATCATCTGTTTGGGCTACCTCTTCTTTGCCTATGGCTTAGTATTGGGACAGGCCTTCAACGGAGCTGGAGATACCAAAACCCCTATGTACATCAGCATTTTCTCTTTTTGGGGGGTGCAGTTACCTATGGCTTATTACCTATCGGGCTATACCAGTTTGGGTGCTACGGGTGTGTACATCAGTATAGCAGTTTCACACGCAGTATATGCCGTAGTAGCCATCGTGCTTTTCCGTAGGGGTAAATGGAAGCAGGTGGAGGTGTAGTTAGCTAAAAATAATTATGCAACCAATACAGCACAAATGGTACACTTTCGGTGCACTCCATTTTAACGACCCAGTGATAGCAAGGGTTTCAGGTAGGGGTTTTGGCGGCTTAGGGAGAGATTAGTAATCCACTATTTACAGGGGTTACAGCCATTTGGGGGATATGTAGATATGTAAGTGCTTGATAGACAAGAGGTGTGTTTTAGGGTGAAAAAGGGAATGGAAGGAAATGGGCGTAAAAGCAGAGTTTTATAAAAGAATACTTTTGAGTAAGTAAAGTTATGAGAGTAGAATTAGTACAACATGGAGAGGTAACTCCTATTCGCGATACGGGCTTTATTAAACAGCTGGAAGAAGAATTTGAGGAAGAAGATAGACTAGGGTGGTTAATCTCAGAGCTTACGGGCGATATGGCTTTAACAAAGCAGGTTGAACTGAAAATTCACATTGGGGATGTTGAATTACCTTGCTATGTTTTTGGAGAATTACATATACTATTGGAAGAGTTAGAAAATTTGTTAACATTTATTAGGGTCAAGGAAGAGACGGAGTATCTCTTTGACCTGTTCGAGCAAAGTTTTGAGTCGAAAACCATGTTTACCAAAAATGGAGAAGTAGTGAAAATGGAAGTTTTGGAGATGGTAAATAGCGGAAAACAGCCTGTACAGACCATTCAGCTTAAAGAATTGCTTGATAACTTACATGTATTTTGGCAGGGATTTTTGCGTCTCGCAAAACTAGTTTGCCCAGACTATTACGAGCACGATATATTTACAACTTGGAAAAACACCACTAACCTAAGGTTTAAAGATGCTTCAGTTAATTTTAATGCAATGGATTCAAAAGAAGATGTTGGTCATTTATTAAACACCTACATAATTACCTTACACAGGGTAGAGAGCTGTTTGTTAAACCACTATGATGCAAAAAGCTATGCTGACTTTATGAGTAATAAATCCGGGAACGAAAAATACCCAAAGAAGGGAAGTCTTTTGTGTGGCGATGAAGAATTAGAATTCTGGTTTCATGGATTAGGTTGTACGATTAATTCAAGCAGTGGAATGGTGTTGGAATTCACCTTTAATGCTGCAAAGCCGCCTTACTACTCAATAAGCCCATACAATATTTGGGCTTATGGACAAAGCATGGGATTTAAACTTTCGGAAAAGAAGGTTCACGAAGGATTAGTAAGAATGGAAGAAAAGGGTGAGATAAAACGAGCCATTCCTTTAGAAACGCTTCACGATGTATATAAACACATTCCAGTGTATGGCGGCTGGATACATTCGAAAGCATATTACAAAGAAGCTTAACGACTAACTACATCCCCACAAACTCAAAAATATCCTTAGCGGTCTGTTCGGGTAAATCTATCATGGGTACGTGGCCGCATTTTTCGTAGTCGATGAATTTGCAGTTGGGCAGGTCGCGATCAAATTTCGCGGCATGGCTAAAGGGTATTATTTGGTCGGCGTGGCCCCAAAGTAATAGGGTAGGGGTTTGTATGGTTTTTATCTTTTCGGTATCAGGTATGGCTTCTACATAGGCTAGGGTGGTTAACCAATCTAGGTTGCCCTTTTTGTTGGTGGTGTAGTATTTCATTAGGCTGTAGCGCTGGTCTACTTGGTCAAAATCGTACACATTGGCCATGATGATACCATCGGCCACGGTTTTAGAGATGCCTTTTGAAATGAAGTATTTCCCAATGGGATTCTTCAACCATCCCGTAGCTGTTTTTGATACCTTATCCATCTCGTAACCAGCTGGTGACAGTAGCATCATCTTTTCAATTCTATCAGGATAATTGGCTGCTGTTTCCCAAGCTATCCATCCACCAAGGCTGTTGCCTAGTAGGTATACCTTGTCGTTTCCGCAGTAGGTGTCTAGTACATGCTTAATGAAATCTTGGTACAAGCCCATCACGTCACCATCGCTACCCATATCAGGTATGTCACTCAAACCAAACCCAGGTAGGTCGAATCGCAGTATGCGGAACTTATCAGCTAGCAGCGGCACCAGTTCATCAAACTCTTGCGAATGCCCACCAAAACCGTGAATTATTAATAGGGTAGGGCCTTCACCATCTTCCAGCATATGTACTTTCATGCCGTTCCAATCTACATATTGAGAGTGCCTAGCATTAATACGGGTGCGGACTTCTTCTACCGTTTTAAAGTGGTCTTCTCTAATGAAATGGTAGGTGGCAACTGCACCAGCAAGGATGAATAGTATTACGCCTAGTATTTTGAGTATGCGAAGCATGATGTTGTGTGTTTTGTATAGCGAAAATTATAACCAACCAAATCTATCCCAAAGGCGGTCGAACTCCTTTTGGTAGCCTTTTATCAGTAGGGCATCTTCAGTTATTAGTACGTTCTCGTAGTTTTTAGTAGCAGCACTGCGGGTCCAGTTGTAGCTACCAGTAATTAGTTGCTCACCATCTATAATAGCAAACTTGTGGTGCATATGCACGGGTTCGTAGTCTATTTTTATGGAGAGCTTTTTGTCTTTCAATTCCTCTACATCACTACCTGTATCGTGGCGTTTATGGTCGTCAGTAATTATGCGAACGTTAACTCCACGGCGATGGGCCGATACCAATGCATCGCTAATGCGGTTATCACTAATAGTGAACACGCATACATCGAGTGAATTTACCGCGTTATCAATTTGAGATTTAATGGCGTTCAAGCCATCATCACCTGGACTGAAGTACACGGCATTATGCTCGTCGGGGGTGGGCTGTTCGCTCCATATCAGCTTTACGGCATCCTCTAACCAATAGAGTTCATTTTCACCAAGGCTGCCCAATTCAGCGGCCATATCAAACAGTTGACTCTGTAGCCACAGGCGATGGTGACGGCTTAGTGTGGTTTCCTTCCATTGTGCTTTCCAAGCGCGGCGGTGGGCCTTAAACAGTTGCTTTTCGGCATGGCTTTCTTTCAGAATAGTTAGGTAGGGCTGTAAGCGTTCGTTGTTCATGGCGGTGAAGATAATGGTTAGAATACAGAACTTAGAAGTTAGAACTCTTATGATAGGTTGAACGATATGAGTAGCTAACCGTTTACTCTGCAAACCCCTTTAATATGCGCTACTCCATTATTATTCTGTTGGTGCTACTGTCCTCTATAGGTTACGCTCAAGACAAGCGGAGCAGCGGAGGTACCGGTCATTTTTACTTTGGATATGCCCATGTAAATAATGAGGTGCTCAACCAATTTCTTCCTAGTACGGAAGCAGAGTTGGGCAGAAGCTACACCCTAATAGGTGGCTCTGGTTACTTCATCATCAAGGGAATAATGATAGGTGGAAGCGGTGAAGCTATTCAGCTACCGAAAACAGAGGGCGATAGTGTAACGCTTACTGGCGCTGTGGGTACAGGTTTTCTTAAATTGGGTTACTTGGTAATAGACAAACCGCGCTGGAAGTTATTTCCAGCCATAGGTATTGGCGGTGGGGGAGCCACCTTTAACATTGCCCGCAACCAAGATGTGGACTTTGACAAGATAAACGACCCACTTCAATTGCCTAGCCAAGAGATCACTTTGAAACAAGCCAACTGGATGTTTGATTTCGGCCTAGGTGTAGACTACTTAATACCAAGTAAGAAGAAAGAATATGAAGACCACCAAAGTGGTGGGTGGTTGCTAGGTTTACGTATGGGTTACATTTACAGCCTACAGAATAACAACTGGGAATTTAACGGCGGCGAGATAAATAATGCTCCCGAGTATGCTCCTAATATATTCTACGTAAAACTGTCTATAGGTATTGGTGGCTTTACTACCAAACCAAAAGAAGATAAGCTTAAGCGGAAAGAGGCGAAGTAAGGCTATCTATTGCTCCTTCTTCATGGAGGCCGATGCTCTGCACATCCAAGTCTCTGAACGGCGGATGATACCATTAGCTTGGTAACTGTAATTCACCTCTGCCATCAGCAGCCCACGGCTGATGTGTGCTTCATACACTCTTCTGCCATAATTATCGCAAGTTACCAGCGCCGTATCGCTCTGTATTTCACGATAAGGTGGCGTGGTTTCCATTGGTGGTGGACAGCTTTGAGCATACGCACTTAGCGGTAATATCAGCATGATGAATAGCAATGTCTTCATGCATAATTATAAGCCAATAACGTGCCAAACTTTAAGGCAGAAAGTACATCTGCATATTATTGCCAAATTGGTCGCTGTAGTTACAAACTATGCTACAATTAGCAGAGTATTCGGTTAGCAGTTCTACCTCTTCTGTATCAGTTGTCTCCATAACAATTGGAGCTTTTTCTGCGGAAGAAAGTAACGGTAGACTAGTAAGAGTTAATAGTAAAATACGCACGCCAAATAGTGCAGTTAAGAATAGGCCGAAGCCAAGGCATTTAATAGTCATGGCGTTTAGTTTAAGTCTATGTCAAGATTGAAGAGTTGCACCACCTTTTTATCGGCTAGTACACCTTCTAAAAATCCTTTCTTGTCAAATTGGGTCTCTCGGGGGTGCGAGTTGAACAGCTCGTGAGCTTTATCATCTAGCACATTCGCTAGTTCAAGCGTGCTATCGGCAATGTAATCTTTAAAGCGGCTTACTTCTGTGGGTTGCGATAGTACTTTTTTGTTGTCTATTAATTGCATGTCCATCAAGGCTTTCACTTTTTTATGGCATCGGCAGGGATTAGCTTTGTTCATCAATCCGCAGCGGTTCTGCATATAGTTAGAAAGCTCTTTACGTGCTCTTGATAGCTTTACTCGATAGTTACCAGGGCTTATGCCCATTATAGATGCACCAATAGTGTGGTCGGCCTTAAACAGATCGGATAGGATGTAGATCATCCGCTGATCGCGAGTAAGGCAGAGCAACATACCACTCATACAGCCTATCTTGGTTTTCTCTATTTGAGTGCGGTATTCATCCATTTCCATATCCGTCAACTGATGGTCAGGAAATTGGTCGAGGATGTTACTGTGCTCTTCAAAGCTGACTATCTTCTCTTCGTGGCTGCGTTTTTTGGTAGCTATAAAGTCGTTCACCACGATGCGATACAACCAAGTGCGGAAAGCACTTGCCCCCTTAAAGGTGGATAGCTTGGTGATGACCTTTACCAATACCTCTTGGGTCATATCAGCGGCATCATCGGGGCAGCGTACCATTTTCAGGGCAAGGTTGTAAATAAAGGGTTGGTGCTTTTTTACTAATTGCTCTAGTGCAATTTTGTCGCCTGCTACTGCTTTATCTATAAGTGCTTTATCACCTTCATCAGTATGATAATTAGCTTGAAAGGGATTTATAAGTGCCATAGTGGTTTCGGTTTATCTGCAAGCAGTTGGTTGGTCAGTAGTAGTTGCCTCGCTGTCATATAGTTTGCGCAGAGCTTTCATATCTGTTTCGTTGGTAATTATTTCGCCCGTAGCCATATGATGTTGTACACCCAGTAAAAAATTGGCTAACAGCTTCTTGAACTTACCCTTGGCCATAAGGCCCATAAAGGCAGGTTTAGTTCTAAAGTCGAACACCATTTTCAGTTCGCTGGTGTGCTCATCAATAGGGATTACCGAGTACACGCCTAGTGAATTATCTGGGTCTAGTGGCAAGCCACCTACTTCCAAAATACGATTGGTCATGGTCATGTTAATTGGGTCCCAATTGGTGATCTGCTCGTGCAGTACTTTGGTGCCTTTCTCATTCAAGTTACAAACTCGCTGGGCATTTAGCTCACCAACTACTGAGCCTGCCTCGTAGTTAGAGTAGTAGATACCTGGATGGGTATTGGCTATGTAACCATAGTCTTCCCCTATCAAAGCCCATACTTTATCAGCAGGTTGGTTTATTACGCGGCTAGCTACTACTGTTTTATAGGCCTTATCCATTTTCTGAGCCAGAAGGGTAGGGGTGCTTATTAAGGCAAGCGCTATAAAGGTGCAAAGGGAAAATACAATACGTTTCATCTCGTCTATTTTTTTTGGTTCTACTAGTTAGAGACCAAATGCGAGATGGTGTTACAACTTTGGGGAAAGAAAAGTGGAAATGCCTAAAAAAAGGTCAGCAGGAATAGAAGCACTCCACAATAATAGTATTGCCATTACGCCAGCGGATGTAACCGTGGTAAGTAACGTTCTCGTGGTACCATTCCACACAAAGCCAGTCACCATCAAGGCGTTCGGGCTGTAAAAATTGTTCTTCACTAGTGTAGACTCTTTCTGCCTTATCATCCTTACTTACCCTCAAGGGGTTTCCTTTTGTGGCAGCAACATGCGCTACACGTTCTACTAAGTGAGTTTCCCAATCACGGAGTACGAAATTAGGGTCATCCCGACGTATGTATTTTGTTAAGTTGGATGCTTCATCGACCACCACGGCAATTCTATCTTTATCAAAAGCAATTGCTTGAAGCAGGAATAGATCGTAGTCTGTTTTAATAGCATGGCCTTGCAATTGACC
>CAYGTK010000190.1:0-8095 GCA_964352775.1 uncultured Chitinophagaceae bacterium | reverse complement strand
ACATACAAATAGTAGGAAAGGAATAGCTAGTAATAAACGTTTCATAGTAAGTTGAAATAAGGTTTGCAGATGAATACCCAACAAATAAACCTAATTGCAGGCTAGAAACTGTTACGGAATTTCAAGTAAAGTGTATAATATCAATTGGCTGTGCTACAAAGAAAAAGCCCCCCGATAATTCGGAGGGCCTAAACCTGTTGTAAAAACTAAATTTCTAAGAGCTTACTTAACGAACACTTTTCCGCTTACGCCAGTGTTAGCTCCTGTTACTTGTACTACGTAGTACGCTTGCTGTGCGCCTTCAGGTACAATATCAAAGTTGCCATTGGTACGAGTAGTTTTACGAACTACTTCACGACCTAGCATATCCATTACGCGTATAGTTACTTCCTCATCAGCTTGCGTGCCCGCGAAAGCTATGCGAATAGTATTATCGAAACTGTAGATGGCTACACCACCTTCTAGCAACTCAGCAATACCAGTACTCACTTTCATTACTTCTACAGTTGTAGTTGAAGTAGTGCTGCACTCATCGTTCTCTGCTATTAGTGTTACATCGTATACACCTGCATCAAAGTAAGTGTACGTTGGTGCGGTAGTTCCACTGATGCTTGCACCATTACCCATGTTCCAGTAGTAGTTAGTAGCACCGTTCATAGTTGCATTAAACTCAATTGCCTCACCAGTTGCGGCTACTTGCTTATCTGCAGTAATAGCTGCATCAACAGTTGTTGCGGCATCTATCATTATTTGCTCAGTAGCTACGTATCCACCTAGTGTGTAGGTAACCGTGTACTCACCACCATCAAGCTGAGGTAAAGCAATAAGACCATTAACATTAGCTGCAGTAAATACAGTAGTGTTATTATCATCTACTATACTAACGTTGTCCCAAGCTATAGTAGCTGTTCCAACTGTATAAAGACCGAAGTTGATGTTCAAGGTTCCGTTCAAGCCATCACAATCTGCCTTAGTGCTAGCAATAGTTGCTGCAGGAACGAAATGCAATACAAAGCGATCTTCAGCATCATTAACGGTGCTGTTGAAGCTGTAAGTAGTTACATCCATCAAGTTGGTGAACGTGCCTGTAGTTTTATCTTCCAATAACACGATAGCGCTTGGAGCAAAACCATCCATATTAGCAGCATCAAAAGTAAAGTTACCATCAGCACCAGCTTTAAAGCCAACAGGTACGGTAACTACGCTACCACTGTTAGGTAAAGCATTAATACTTTGAAGTAGTCCTACAGTAGTTTCTGTGTATAGTGTTGGTACACCTGTTACAGAGTACAATTTGTTCGCATCGTATAAACGGTCGCGCTGTGTAGTGAAGTTATCAGCAAATGCTACGCGAGTAACATCATCATAACCATTACCCGATACTTTTAGGGTCAACATGCTTTCGTGTGCTTTTGCTTGCTTGAAGAAGCCAACATCGCCTGTGCGGCGCATAGCGTTCGTGTAGCTGATAGTACCATTGGTAATAGCCTCAACAAAGAATGACTGACCACTTGCTATCTCACCTTGAACCAAAGCATTGATAGATTGGTAAGTACCAGCGTATGATCCACTTGCTTGCCACAAGTTCGCAAAACCTTGAAGGTTAGTGTTAGCAGCAGCTACATCAGCCCAATTCAATGGCGATGCGTATGGGTTACCAGCTAAGTTCCACCCTGTGCTTCCACTTACGTTACCTGCGGTGCGGGTGTAAGTAATAGCTCCTGTAATGTTACCAGTAGCGTAAGTACCGCTTACATCCAATACAGTGTTGTTAGGAACAACACCTGCAAAACCTTCTCCTTGAGCAATAGCACCTGAAGAACGTACACGCCATCCAGCTTGGTTACATGTAGTAACGTTGCTTTCTACATAATCGAACAAGCTACCATATGCTGAAGAACCATCTAGTTCATTAGGATCGCAAGTAACCTTAGGTGTTACGAATGTATTATTAGGTCCAGTAATGCTATAACCTGCACCCCAGTCAGTTATCGAACCGTTGGTTACTGCAGAAGATATGTAGCTAAAGCCACCAAATCCATTGTTCACAAAACGCTCTACGTTGATAGAACCAGCTATTGATCCAGCGAAACCGCCAGAGAAGTCATCTACATAAGCTGTTTGAATTGCTGTAGATTTAACGTTTAAGCTACCGCTGTTAGTCAATGCACCAGTTTCTAATTCTAAAGCTTCGTATACATCAACTGTTGCAGAAGCATCAATTGTTACACCGTTGGCATTGTCAATATTCAAGGTAGCAAATCCAGTAGTACCTAATATGGTTTGAGCAGCAGGTCCTATAAAACTTGCATCACCCTCGTTTCCGAAGCTTCCATCATTTATCCAGTCGCCATACACTTCAAATACTGGTGAGTTACCAGCTATTGTTGCATTGGTAATAGTAGCACCTAAAGCTATAGCTATATCACTTACTTCTGCAGTAACACTACCTGACAAGATAGGGTAAGCAGGAGCAAGTGCAGGAATAATAGCTTCCAACGTAGGGCTTGGCACACCTACAGTCCAGTTAGTAGCGTCAAACCAGTTGGTGTTATCTACTACTGAAGTACCTGTCCAAATATTCTTTGCTGGGTTAGGAATACTTATGTTATCCATAGTGAAGATCTCTTCACAACTTGCACCGTGAGCCCAGAAAAGACCACTATAAAGCAAGTCTAAAGCAGTGTACGTGTTATCCGTAGTGCTTTGAACTGGAGTAGCTATTGTAGTAGGATCAGCAAATGAACCACCATCATCGCGTGTTTGAAGCGTCCAAGTATCAGATGTTGGGTCAAACGTTACATGTACACTGAAATTATCGTTTCCATTTACATCTGAACCATCACCCGTATCTGTTATCAAAAAGCTAGGGTTACCTGGCTGGCCGTTAAAACGAACCAAACGAATAGGGTCAGTTGTTCCACTATTACCTACTATAACTGCGTAACCTTGAGCAGTTCCGCTATTAAAGTCAAGCTCAGAAGAACCAAGAATAAATGCCATACCGTAATTGCCGCTACCAAAACCTGAAGGGTTGCTACGTGTGGTAGACATGTTGAAGTACCACTCCATAACACCAGAAGCGTTATCATAAATGGTTGGGTACTGACCAGTCATATCATAGCTGATCTGCTTGTTGTTAGAAGTACCACAACTACCAAAGTTACCTAGGTTACAGTTACTCAACTCTAACACTCCACTATTCACACGAATGATATCAGCAGATGGAGAACAAGACGTTCCACCTTCATTTTCTACCCAACTTACAGCACCACCACTTGATGGAATACCTACTGTTGAGTTATCTACTCTATCAAAATTGTCGAAGTTCTTGTAAGTTAGATTGTCGATAGTAACACTTGCCGTTACATTGTTCAATGCAGAAGCAACTTGAAGATCTATAAGACCTACAAGGTTATTTTGAACATCAGTCCAACTAGTTATGCCAGCCACTAGGTTGCGGCTAAGCGTTGTAGCTGTTAAAGTTCCTGGTCCAGAAGTTTTAGATAGTGTTACTGCTATTGTATTGTCTACATCAATATTTCCATTCGCATCTTGTGCAGCTACAGAAACAGTAAAGTCATCACTAACACTTGCTGTTGCTGGTGAACTTATCAATACCAATTGGGTAGCCAATACATCAATAGCGTTCTGTGTATTGTCAGAAAGTTGATCAGCAAAAGCTGCTAACTGAGAACTTGTAGCCAATGAGCCAACAGTTACATCCGACTGCTGAATTTGGAAGGCGAAGTTATCGCCATCAGCAGCACCTGCACCTAGTGGATTGGTTAATGTAATTCTCATACTGATACGCTCGCTACTTGCAGCACCATCAGCAACTGATATTGCAGTAGTAGGAGTAAATGTAATGCTGCTTGCCGCAACAGTTACCGTAGCAGAGATCAAGGTATTCGATCCATCAAAAAATTCAACATCAGCTATTGCTGTGCTAAAGTCAGCTATATCGTTACCAGCTGCCGAACCTATAACTAAACTATTATATACTGTAGGTAAAGCATCAGCATCGTTGTTAGTGCCATCACCGTCAAATAGGTCGAACTGCCAAACTTGTGCGCCATCGCCCACAGTTGAGATAGTACCATTAGTTATAGAAGAGATAGTAGCAGACTCAGAAGATGCTACTGCAGATACAGTACTTAAAGTACTTCCAGACCCGTCACCATCAACCGCAACATTTTGTGTAGTTGCTCCTGTGCTTGCAGCGGTAATAGTACCTGCATAATTAGTTATAGCTACTGGTTGGAAAACAACATATACTGTTGACGTTGCAACCGAGCCACTAGAAAGCGCATAGCTTAATGAAGAAGTGTAAGGTCCACCTGGAGTTTTAGATAATCCATAACCAGCTGGTGCTGTTACTATAATAGGGTCAGTAAGTGTTGATCCTTCTACAGTAAATGTTTGTTCTACCGATGTAGCACCTACCGTTTCCGTTCCGAAATTTAATGGGCCACCTACTACAGTTATGTTAGGTACCGCTGCTGCAGGTTGAGTATACCCGAATATTTCAAGGTCGTCACCTACTCCTTCAAATCCTGCTGTACCACCAGTACTGCTAGCACCATATCCGTAGAAACGGAAAGTAGTTGGTGTTGTAATAGCAGTAAATCCAGTTAAAGTAACCGTTTCGCCAGCTCCTGGATTAGAAATATTTCCAAGTGTAGCTGTATAGCCATCTACACTACTACGCACTTCTACTATATCTGCACCAGAACTTGAATTGTCCCAATTGAATGCAATACTTGTTAAGTCCATTGAAAAGCCAGGAGCCACATCAATGGTGAATTCCATGTAGTCGTCGTTAGAAACCGCACTTGCTAAACTAGTTGTATTCCAGTTGTTCGCATTAAAACGACCACCATTATTGGCAGCAACTACTCCACTTCCTCTTGAAACAACACCACTAGGTGCAGTAGATGAAATGTTTGGTCCGAAGGTATAAGAAGTAACTGTTGTCTCGCTACCGCTATTTCCGTTGAACTCCCATTCTAGCAATGCTACCGGAGTTACTGGTATTTCCTCACTAGTAATAGTAAGTGTATGGGCAGTAGTAAGTGTATTAGCAGTTCCGCTAGTAACTGCCAAGTTAAAATCTACAGTTTCGTCATTCTCTAAGTCAACATCGCCGTTCACGGTAATGCTAACTGATTGCGTGTTAGGGTAAGTAGCACCTGTTGTAAATGTTAAAGTAGCTGTGCTAAAAGTATAATCATCACCTGCACCAGTTGCATCACCTGTTGCTGCATCGGTCACATCAACGGTTACATCTGCTAGTGGGGCAACATCCATAGTTACATCAAATGTATGTACAGTAGTACCGCTGTTACCTTCTGCTACGCTGCTAGTAGTAGCATCAAAGCCAACGTCAGGAATTACTGGTAATTCTTCACTAGTAATAGTAAGTGTGTGGGCAGTAGTACCTGTATTAGCAGTTCCACTAGTTACTGCCAAGTTAAAGTCTACTGTTTCGTCATTCTCTGGGTCAACATCGCCGTTTATAGTAATGCTAACCGACTGTGTATTAGGGTAAGTAGCACCTGTTGTAAAAGTTAGTGTTGCTGTACTAAAAGTATAGTCATCACCTGCACCAGTTGCATCACCTGTTGCTGCATCGGTCACATCAACCGTTACATCCGCTGCAGGAGCAACATTCATAGTTACATCAAAAGTATGTACAGTAGTACCGCTATTACCTTCGGCTACGCTGCTAGTAGCAGCATCAAAACCAACATCTGGGGTTACACTACCAGAAAATGCAGTGGTAGCAAAATCATCAATAATAAGGTGACCATTATTGTTATCGTTCACAATTCTAACACGAACATCATTACTACTCTCGTTTAGTGTGTAGGTAAATTGAGTATAGCTAGTTCCGCTAAATGCTTGTGTAGTTACATTACTGAATGCACCCCCACCTACAGAAACCTGAATTTCTATTGTACCACCGCCAGAGTTCAACTCGCGATACCAAAATGTAATATCGCCTACTCCTGTAGTAATAGTTGGCGATTGCAAATAAGCATTTGATACATTATCGTTAATACGAGCTGCAGCTCCTGAACCACCTCGCGATGACCCAGCGGACTCCCTAAAAACAGCTACTGTTTCCCAGTTACCGCTTGAAAGTGTTTGCGTCCCCGAAAAATAGCTTGACGCTAAACCAGTATTGAAATCCTCACTTAACTGAGCATAAGTAATGGTTGAAGCAAAAGTTAAGATAAATAAGAGTAATGACTTGGCTGTCTTTAACATTTTTGTATCTTTTATTGTACAGTGTTAGTTTGAAATGTGCTTTGCAAAAATATACTGATCTTTAACCAAAATCAATTCAGATATATCAACTGAATGTTAAGATACCTAAGTACTTACCACCATTGGGTTACATTAGTATTTTAGACTAAATCTCTTATCTTCATCAGCTAAAATTGAGTTTACAGCATGAGCAAGAACAGGGCGATATTATATATATGTTGCATAGCACTATCGCTAGGCATGAGCAGCTGCGGCAGCGTGGTAAAGAAGAAATTGATAAACGGAACTTACCGCCTCACCAATTTTTCAATAAATAATGGTGAAACAAATTTTATGGACATCACTCTTCCCGATCATGTTAGCAATAGCGATTGCTGCAAGTACCTTATAGATTTTAATGATGATGGCACAGTAACAGGTACTTACTACTTGGCAGATACAGTAAACTACACCGTAAGCGGAACTTGGGACTTACCAGAGCGATTACTACTTGACATTGAGCTAGATCTATACGTGAACGGTAAATATGATATTGATAGGAAAAACAAAAAGGACTACATACTTGAAACAGATATGAACGTTACCGACCCTTCTTACCTGGGCGGCGTGGAATCTCCCGTTAAGCTTACTATTGAGCGCGTAGATATATAGGCTACGATAAGCTTTATTAACGTTTTATAAGTCTTTACAACTACTAGTGTTCCATCCCTTTATTTAACTTTGAAGGATGAACTACTACGTAATTTTAATAGCGATCTTAATTGGTTTAGCTTCTTGCAATTCGGGCAACACAGAAAACACCAGCATTATTACCATTGATGAAACGGGCAAGCCTGTTATACAGGCTAATATAGATACTGTTTCCTACGATATTGTCAGCATGGAAAAGACCGTTGGCGAATGCGATGCAGATGGTTGTGCTACTGTTATTATCAGCTACCCAGAATGGGAAACCATGCCAAAGGGGATGAACGATGCAGCGCTAAAAAAATGGTGCGACCAAAGCCTATTGAGCTACTGGGGTAGCGAAACGCCACTTAACAGTACCGACGAATTGATAGACCAGTTCTTTGCTGGCTATGTAGAAGTGAAGAAAGAAATAGGTACTGCCGCCGATTGGAGCTTAGAGCGAAGTATTAACGTGATATACAACAGCACCCAATGGATAAGCTTGCAGTACAAAGACTACTCGTATGCTGGTGGGGCACACCCTAATTCGGTAACAGGCCATGCCAGCTTTAATGCACACACGGGTAAGCAACTAGTCTTTACTGACCTGATGGGAGATAGCAATATTGAAAGACTGACCGCCCTTGGCGAAAAAGCTTTCCGAAAAGAGCGAGAGATAGCAGAAGGCACTAGCCTAGAAGATGCAGGTTTTATGTTCGAAGATGGAAAATTCTACCTACCAGAATACAACATGGCGGTGGTGAAAAATGGTTTACAGTTTTACTATAATGCCTATGAAGTTGGTCCATACGCACTAGGCCCAACAGCCATCTTCTTAAGTTGGGCCCAGTTGGAAGACTTGCTGAAAGAGAGTACGCTAATTTGATAGAGAAGGGCACAAAGCTGTTTCTATTACCGCTGGTATTGGTGTTGCTAGCAATGCAAACTAGCGATACACCTATCAAATACATTTACCCTTACAGCTGGCAGGAAAATGCTCAGCCACTTTCTTCTATTGGAGTGGTTAGCGTTTCTGATAGCATTTCATATTCAGACACACTACGCATTTACAATGCAGATGGCAGCACGTGGTTGAAGTTCACTATGGATACGGAGGTGCTGACACCCCTAGAAGGTCAATTGCAAGGCCATG
>CAYGTK010000189.1:7219-8121 GCA_964352775.1 uncultured Chitinophagaceae bacterium | reverse complement strand
GCCAAGGCTTTGGTAGCCAGCAACCCATTAGCACCAACGATACCGAGCAGGGTAGGGCTCTGAAAATGCCTGCTCAAAAGTTTGCTTGTCTTCTCGGTAAAGCTGCTCTAGTTCTTCGGCATTGTGCTGGGCCGAAAGTATTTCGTTTTTCATATGATATTACTGGCTGAGATAAATTAGGGCTACAACGGTAAAGAACGTAGCTTATTTTTCTACAATAGGTGGAAAGTGGTATGGCTGGGTACTATTAACTTATTTTAACGGAAGTGGGTGATTTGGTTCGCAACTTTTGTGAACAGAAATTTGCATCTATTACCTTAGTGGAATAAATATGAAAACACCGAATGATAGGTATGGGGGGCTTATTACCGCAGTAATTTTAATGTTAGCCCTACTGGGCTGTAAAGAGCAGGAGCTGATTGGTGAATATCCATTAAATACCACCGAGTATAAGATGTACATTCTGGCTAATGCAGATGGCAATCAGCAATTAAAAGAATTAGCGGAAGACTATTTCGATTTAACTACTACTAGGGATGACACGTCGATTTTAAGACTATTGGAGTTGGCTGATGTTTTAGTATTACAGCTGCCTGATTCACTTGGTTTTTTTGAATACACCAACATCATTAGTTATTTCGGCGATTATCAGCAGGAATATTCGCTAAAGAATACCATACTTGTAGGCCAATCATTAAAAAAGGAAAGGCCAGATTTCTATTTAAGTTTCTATACTAATAGTCAAGGAATTGGTATAGCTACGGGAACAATTGGGAATACTAATATGATTGATGTAGTTGTTCCAAATGAATATATTGGCGACTCTGGCAATTTTAATATGTACAGTAAACCAGGAGAGGCAACACTGAAGAGCTTGTTAAAGGACAACTTCGACCTTGAGC
>CAYGTK010000189.1:0-7209 GCA_964352775.1 uncultured Chitinophagaceae bacterium | reverse complement strand
TTGAGCTACACGAACTGGAACTGCTATTAACATTAGACGAATTTACCACCACCTTTTTGGTAGACTGGTAAGGGAAAAGTATAGCTGCAAGAAACTGTACCGAAATGGATACAAACCTTTCTTGAACCTACTCCCCAATAACCAATCTCTTCAAAGCAATTCCATCGGCATCTTCCACTTGTAAGAAATAAGTACCTGCCTGCAAGGTCGATACATCCAATTGCTTGCTAGAAGTACTCATCATTTCTTCTGCCATCAACTTGCCGCTGATGTCAAATATCCTGATAGTAGCTTCTTCATTCAGATCGCTCATTTCTAGGGTTATATGGCCACTAGTAGGGTTAGGATAAAGGGATACTTGGTTGGATGCCGTTGGTGAAGCTATTCCTGTACCCATTCCTGTTTTGGCTAGGTAAATGTTGTTGGTTCCCGTTGCGGTAATATCAAACGGAGAGAAGGTTCCCGTAGCGAAGAAAGGGCCTGCTATGTAGGCATTACCAGAAGCATCTACGCCTATTTCCATAGGGTCGGGTTCACTTAATACATCGGTAGCCACAAAACTTTGTGCCATGCCCGTTGAATTGAAAATACCGATAAAAGCAGAACCTGCTTGCACCGATCCAGTTACGCTATTTCCAAGATCAATAGCACCATCTACCGAGCCAGTAAGGTAAAGGTTATCGTTGTTGCCGAGTGCCATATCAGAAGCTTCAGCCTCATCGCCCACTATAATGGATCGCCATTGTGCTACTCCCAATGAATCGTAAGCTGCCAAAAAACTTTCGTAGTGCCACGCTCCATTCATTATGCTAGGGTCGGTCTCTACCGAATCCGTATCGTCAAAAATGATACCGCCTCCAAATTGTCCCAGTAACACAGGGTCTCCATTACTTAGCACCACTAGATCGTTGCTATTAGGAGTGCTATTAAAGGTAGGCAGTTGGTATGCCCCAAAGCGGTTCACCCATTTAATGTTTCCAGCTTCATCATAGCGAGCCAAGTAGAGGTTGTCTTGATCACCAATTGCAGATGCTGGTATGCCAGCCAAACCGCCCCAAATTGCATCGCCATTGAACCAGCCAGCAAGATATACTTGCAGTCCATCAGGGCTAATTGCTACCTCATTTGCAAAAGAGAAACCACTTGCATTGGTTCCAAATTGTCTATCTAACCATTGAAATGCACCATTAGCATCAAATTTGGCTATAAAGCCCACATCATTATTTCCTGGTGAATCGAAAACAGAGCTGCCGAAGAAAGCATCGCCAGAGTAAGTACCGCACACGTAAACATTTCCACTTGCATCGGCGGCTATATCAAAACTTTCAACACTATTAGTACCATAAGCTCGCTGCTGCCAAAGGAAGTTGCCATCGTTATCAAGCTTAGCTATAAAGGTGTTGCGTGAATTAGTGTTCACAGAAGGAAAAAGGGAGTCGCCCACTTGAATGCTGTTATTGAAAGTACCCGTAATAAGGATGTTGTTCATACCATCAAGGGCAATACCTACTGGTTCGTCATTTGATGGGCCCTGCAAGGCTATCGCCCATTGTGCCACGCCTGAAGTATTGTATTTAGCTACGAATACATCGGGCAATTCAAAGTTACCTGGCCCCGTTAATATAGTGCTGCCAAATTCGGCCATTGGGCTATTGAACTCACCAATAACATAGGTGTTACCAGCGTCATCGGTTACTATGTCGCCAGGTTTTTCAATGCCTGTACCGCCTATTTTATTGGCCCATTCAAATTGTGCCTGAAGTGGCAATGTGCTTGCGGTAAAAAGTACGGCAAAGCATAGGTAAGAGAGAAGGTTTGATAGTCGCATAACTTTAGATTAGGGTTAATGAAGCAGACTGTTGGTTAGAGCCACAACACGAAAGTATTAGCGAAATACATATCCTTAAAATTGAAATTTCTAAATTGTGATGGCCCATGTGGTTATAATAATTTGAAATGAGCATTTACAAGGTCCAGAAGTTTCTAGCTACACTTACCCCCGATGAACTATTGGAGCTGGATGATAGAATAGCAGTGCAAAAGCGCGAACCACAAAGGCGACTATATAAGCTGCTACGAGAGCAAGCAAATAAGCCCAAAGAACTGGATAAGGCGAAGGTGTTTGAACAGATACACCAGAAAGAATATACCGAGGCCGATGATGCGATGTTTAGAAACGAGATGCGCTTGCTATTGGAAAAAGTGCAGACCTATTTGATAGAAAGGGAAGCTTTAAATGCCCTTGATGTAAAAGGCCAGAAAGACCTATTGCACTTAGATATGCTGCTGAAACGCGGGCTGCATGCTGAGCTTGAAAGCCAGTATAAAAAGCTGTATAAAGCTGCTGCCGAGCGTTTAGACCATTATCATGCCCACCGAATGAACAGGGTATACTACACCTATCTGATGCTGCATAAGGAGATAACCCCCGACCTAATGATGGAAACTAGGGAACTACTACTAAAGGATATTGTAGCACTAAAGCAGTGGTACCGAACGGCCATTGCCACACACCAGCAGGGTAGGGTGGCTATAGATGCTACGCTAAAAATATTGCACCGACCTACCAACGAAGTACACATAGGCTACGATACCGACTTGGAACAGATAAACAACCCACTGATAACCTTTTACGAGGAAGTAAGTAAGGCGGGTATTACCACTGGCGAAATGAAAATTGCCCATGCTACCACGGCCTATAAAAGCATTAAGCAAGTGGCCGATCACTTTCCTGAAAAAGTGATGGATAGCCTAGCTATTTTGGGTGGTGCTTATTTTCAGAACAGACAAACCAAGGAAGCTGTCCACTACCTAAAAGAAGCTATTGACTTTTCGGCAGAAAAAAAGCTGACCATAAGGCTTGATATTCTGTTTAATTACGCCAGCATTTTAATGAAGTTGGAAGACTACAAGGGGGTGATACAATTGATAGACGACCATGAGCAGGCTATAGCCGCTAACCCGAAAGTTAAATTCCGTTTTGAGTGTTTGCATTGCTTCTGCCATATTTTTCAGGGTGACGATGCGGCTGTACTCACCGTAATAAGCGATACCCCAGGCAAGCGCCCACAAAGCGAATACCAATACTTCCGTTTCATATATACCATTCTACCTTATTTACGAAGCGACTATGAAGGAGGCTATCGCGAAGCAGTAAATTATGTGAGCTATTTCAATAGAAAGAAAGGCGAAATTCAATTTCCCCAAGAAAAGGAACTGGCCCTACTTTTCAAACGCTTTTATGCCATACTATTGGCCCACCCTAAAAAGGTCGATCAACAAGCACAGTGGCCCGAATTACAGGCCGCCTTAAAGGAGTTTGTTCAACAATATCCCCAATACGCCGAGGTGCAATATGTGGCTTGGCTGAAGCGGCAGATGGAATGATCTATTTGTTGCTTAAACTAGCTATTTCAGGCACTTTAATGGTGTGGCGCACTTTGGTATCTTCTATACAAGCTATGTAGATGCTTTTTAGCGTAGTGGGTTAAGCTTATCGAACGATGTTGTTAAGGTTGAAATTGTATCCCCAAAGCCATTGTATCTAATGTTGATTATCCGCGATGAATCTTCTACTTTCCAATCTGATATTATTTGCGCGTTCTCGTGCCATTCGTACCAAAATATTTCGGCACCTGATCCATTACTAAAGCCTAGGTCATCTTCAACCCAATAGGTATGCATTCGTATGGGCCACCTGTGGTTTAGGTTTATAGTATCGTTTGGGAAGTCCCATGTTTTCGGATAACGTCCCTCTTTCTTTATCCGGCCATTGTTATGCCAATAGCGTGCTACATGTATTTGTTCGCCTTGGTTATGGTCAAAGTATTCTAACAATCTCGGTGTTCCATCTACATACCATTTACTCCTTTTTTCATACCTGCCCTTATTGTAATAATGACTTGATGAAATGGTGTTGCCGGTATTGGTTATCCAAACATCAATACTATCACAGTGGTATGCGTTTGCTTGAAACATACCATGTTTAATCGTTTTATTTTCGGGGCCAAACACAGTATACTTCACGTTGTTTCCATGATACTTTATATAATTCAAAGTAAACCCCGATGCGCTGTTAACCTGCCATTCGCCCTTTCTTTTTCCATTAGCCATCATACCTTTTATTAATATGGCATCATTACTATCTCTAACTACCCAGTAACCATCGGTTAAACTGTCGCGAAGTTTAACATTATAAGGATAGTACTTGGCATAAAAGCCAGTTTTCGGAATAGGCTCAAAGTACCGGGAATCGCCAAAAGCTATTTCATGGTACACCAGCTTACTGGTAAGCACATAATATAGCAGGGCTATACCAAGCAAGCTTACAATTAAGGAGGCTACGATTTTTCTACTCATCTATTTGATCTAGCAGTACTTTCAATGATGATTTCTTCTTTGTAAGCCTCATAATCAGCTTGCGAACATATCTCGCTTGAGCTAATTGACTGCCATTCGTAATTTTCAACTCTGAAATAATAGGCCATATAAGGGTAGTAGGTTGCAACGGGAATACTTGACAAATAGAGATTGTGATTGACAATTGGTTCAAGCATCCAATCAATGGAAGAACCAAACTCTTTTACCCGTTCAGAATAGTCTTCTCTTGAAATAGAGTCGCCCTTAGCAATTGGTGGAGGTATTAAGCCACTACACTGTATAATCTTATGCCTGGTATATTCATAAGTGGTTAGAGCTTTTTTATGCTTTTCAAGCTTCTGAATAAGGTTGTGTTGATTTATAATTCCATCTGAGGTGGTGTAAAATTCTTCTTCGTTACTCACCCAAGTAGTACAGCTATCATAGCCTGAAAAGGGCATGTAGCCTAACGTATAGTAGGACTCATACACTCCATAATCCAGTTTATGATACATTTCAACCATCACAGTATCTAAACTACGTAAGTACTGCTGTTGCGCTTCGTTTAAATTGGCTTCATCCATATTGCTCAGTACCATTTCGCGGTACTTATGAATAAACGGTATATCGGGCTCAAAACTCAAATCTATAGCAATATCCAGTGCCAATTCGTTATCAGATAGGGCCGCATTGCTTATCTCTGCTCTGTTTACTGCCAATATTTTTAAGTGAGCATCATCGTCATGCCAAAGGTCTTTGTATCGCTGTGCTTTTAGTTTATGCCACCTAGGAGAGGTTTGTAGCCATAGCAATGCCGCCATACTGTCTTTTGCTAAAGCTTTAGTCTTTACTCTTCTTATACCGCTGTCAATTTTGGCTGATCTAGCTGAATCAATAAACGGATCGTCGATTAGTTCTACACTTTCTAAATAGTCTCTAGCTTCTTGTAAATCGATTGGATTGACAGGCTGGCAAGAGCTGTACAAACATAGTAGTGCCAAACAGACAGGGTAACATACGCCAACAAGAAGTGGATTGCTCATCGTCCTAAGCTAACTATTTCAGGCACCTCAATAGTATATCGTACTTCGGTTTTATCACCACAGGTTATGGTGTAGCTAATGGTTGTACCCTTGAGCTCTGTTTCGTTTATAAAAAATGGAAGGTAGCCATCAACGCATTCCGTGAGGGGTATAGGGTGTAGTAGTTCTTTTTGTGTGTACAGGTTGGTTATTGAAAAACCCGAAGAAAATATGGAAATAGCATTCATATTTTCCATATCTACCATTCGGTATTGTAGGTAGAAAATAGAGTCGTTATTGTGTAAGGGGATGATGGTATTACTCCAGCAGCCTGTACCTGCTGATCGTACATAGACCATGAAATCTTTGGTTTCCCAGTCAAGCTGCCGTCTATCTGCTGCAAAACGCTCGCAGCTCATCGTGTCTATCAATTTTTCAATAGTACTTCGCCCCACGCTCCAGATAAACTGCGTATCGCTAATGCTTAGGTATTTGTGGTAGTTGCCCTTTTTACTGAAGCTAATTATGGTGTCACCATATACAAATTCACCATCGTTAAAATTAATGCCAAAGCACTTATTGTATTCCCTACGATAGTCGTCATAACTTTCGTAAGCAGCGGGGTCTGGTTCTTGGGAAATTGGACTAGCTTCCTTTTGTAACGAGCAGCTGACAAAGCAGAATAAAAATAATAACCAAAGTAGGGTGCTACCAGTCATGCAAGTTTGAACGTAGTTAAACAACAATTTAACCTACTCCTTTACCAATATCATAGAGCGAACGTAACCGTTATCAGTAAAGCTTAGTTCTTCCACTTCGTAGCCTTTATCTACCATTTCGTTCATAAATTTTAGGGTCTCCATAGCCAAGCCATCCCAATTCATACTGGTGCTTGGTATTAGGTTAATGCTACCGCCCTTGAATACGCGGATGCCTTTGGCCTTTCCACCAAACTCGACCCTAACGTAAATTACTTTTTGATCACCATCAGCAGGTGGTTCAGGAGCGGCATAAGTGGTGAACGATAAACTGCAAACAAGCACTATTAATAGAAAACGCATAACTGTATTTTTGGTGAATGTGTATGCAAGATAAGATATCACAAACTAGATACCAGAACCTGCACTAAAACAAAAAACCCCCCAGCCAAAAGGCTAGAGGGCTTAATAGGAAAGGTTATTATTTACTATTCAGAAACTATCATGCGCTTGCTTGATACCTCTTTGCCATCTACCATCATGCTGTAGATGTACATGCCTGCCTCCAAAGTATTGGCACCAATGGTTATTTTGCTATCGCCACGCTCAGTCACGTCAAACTTACGTATCTGCTTGCCTTGAATGTTGAACACATATAGCGTTGCATTCTCTACCTCATTAGGCAGGTAGAAACGAATATCCGTACTGGTATTGAACGGGTTAGGCTGGTTTTGGTGCAGCTTAATGTTGTTCAAATACCCCAAGTCGTTCACGCTAGTAGTAGTGCTCGCACCTCTGCTATCCAATAGTTCGCGGTTTAGGGCCATTAGTTGCTCTACTTGACTTTTTAGCTCGTCTATTTGGGTTTGTTGCTTCTCAATTTGACCATTTTGCTCTTTCATACCTTCGGTAAGTAATGGAATGATTGAAACATATGAGATTGACTTGTAGCCTTCGCTATCTGTGTATACAACGTTCGGTAATACCTTTTCCATTTCTTGTGCGATGAATCCTATTTGTTCTTTTTTCGAAAAATTCCTGTCGGGGAATGCTTCCTGATTCCAATCATAAGTTTTACCGTCAAGCTGATTAATGATACTCAAGGCCTCTTTAACTGGTTCAATGTCTTT
>CAYGTK010000188.1:0-8141 GCA_964352775.1 uncultured Chitinophagaceae bacterium | reverse complement strand
ATTCATGCGTCAGGCTAAAACGCAAGAATTCAATGGAGGAATTAATTTCGGTTTTCACCTTGGACCAGATCCTGATGCTGCTGGTGGAACTACTTTATTCCTTGGGGGATGGTTTCGCCATGCTGGAAACTCTGATGCTGCTATAGCAATGGCGGCTGTAGAATTCAGCCAATTCCGTGTTGGAGTTAGTTATGACTTTAATGTATCAGACCTTAATCAAGCCGCTTCTGTTGATAATAACAGCGCTTTAGAGCTTTCACTCATCTATGTAGGACAACGAGTTACAGATAATAAGACATTCTTATTCTGTCCTCGCTATTGATCTTAATTTCACCCGAAGCAACTAACCAGCACTTAACGCACAAGAAAAATAAATAATGAAACGATCGTTTTTCATAATTTTCGCACTACTATTTCCTCTATTACTACTTGCTCAAGACCAAGACACTACGGCTTCTGACATAGGCGACTATCGTTCAGAAAAGTTGAAGAAGTTGAAGCCTAAGAAGAAAGTTAAAATAGCTAAGAAACTAGAAAAGAAAGGGAGTTACCTTAATGCCATAGTTTACCTAGAAGAAGCATATGAGGCTAAACCTGACAACCATAAGGCATTAGCCAAGTTGGCAGAGTTGAACTACATAACTCGTGACTACAAAAAGGCAGAGAAGTGGTACAATACATTATTACAAGAGCATGAGGGTGATTACCCAGAGTCTCGCTACTATTATGCACAGTGTTTAAAGCGTAACAAGAAGTATGATAAGGCTATTGAGGCGTTCGAAGAATTCAAAGGTCAATATGCAGGTGAGCAAAGCGAGCTAAAAGACTATTCTGATGTTGAGATAGAAGGTTGTAAGCTAGCTAAGCAATTGATGGCTGCACCAGTTCGTGTAAACATTGAGCACCTAGATGAGAACATCAATAATAAGTTCACTGACTTTGCACCACGCCCTAATGGAGAAGATGCTATGATCTTTGGGTCGATTATTTCCGATACAGCTATAGCATATAGTGACTTGGATAAAGACTCTAATTACCGTTCTAAGATCTACAGCTCAAGTTATGCTGATGGAGCTTGGAGTAAGAAAGACCAGCTACCTGCACCGTTAAACGAAGAAGGTTACCACTCAGGTAATGCCATGTATTCTAGCGATGGTAACACTATTTACTTTACGCGTTGTGAAGAGAATAACGATCTAGGAATGGATTGTAAGATCTTGATGAGTAAGAAAGAAGGTGAAACTTGGAGTGAGCCAGAAGAGCTTGGTGAGAGCGTTAACGATCGCGGAAGTAGCAATACACACCCAGCTATTGCGGTAAACAGTGATGGTAAAGAAGTACTTTATTTCAGCAGTAACCGTGAAAGCGGTAAGGGTGGATTTGATATTTACTATTCAGTTAAGAAGGATGGTAAATTCGGCGCAGCTGTTAACCTAGGTGATGTAGTGAACACTATGCGTGACGATATTACACCTTACTATGACAGTGAGAATGGAATGTTATACTTCAGTTCTGAAGGTCAAGTAGGTATTGGTGGATACGATGTATTCATGACCGAAGGAAGCGAGAATGCTTGGGGTGAGCTGGAGAATGCTGGTTTCCCGTTGAATACAAGTGTTGATGACATCTATTTTGCCATTATGGGTAATGAGAAAGATGGATTCTTAGTATCCAACCGTCCAGGTGGTTTCAACTTAAAAAGTGAAACTTGTTGTGATGACATTTACCAGTTCCGTATTATCAAAGAGCTTTTCTTAAAAGGTTATGTTGCTGAGCGTAAGAACCCAGATGTGATGATAGAAGGAGCAGATGTTACTTTCTTCAGCAAAACTGGTTCTGACTTAAACAAGATCTCCAACCTTACTACTGGAGCTGATGAGTACTTCATAGTGCCATTACAACCAGAGTTGATCTACCAAGCTAATACTACCAAGCCAGGCTACTGGGGGTCAGAGGAGGTATTGGATGTAGCAGACATTATGGCTCAAACTGGTGTTGAAGACACTATTGAGCGTATTTTCTTCTTAGATGAGATACTTCGCCTAAAGGTGAAATTGAAGAAGATCTATTACACGTTCGATCGTTACAACTTGACACGTGAATACAAAAAGAGCTTAGACTCCCTAACCATAGTACTTACAGAGTATCCAGAGTTTACACTTGATATTTATGGTCACACAGATAGCAAAGGATCGGATGAGTATAACATGAAGTTAGGCCAGCGTCGTGCGCAAGCAGCAGCTGATTACTTGATGGCTAAAGGTATTACTAGCGATCGCTTAGTATTGATCTCAAAAGGAGAAGGTACACCAGCTATGCCAAATGCTAAAGACAATGGTGGAGATGATCCATTAGGCCGTGCTAACAACAGACGTGTAGAATTCAAGATCAATACCAACGACAAATACTTGGAGGTTGAAATTGAATACGAGAACAATAAACGTACAGATACTCGTTAATAAGGGTATGACTACAACTACATTATTAAAAGGGAAGGTTTTTTAGCCTTCCCTTTTTGTTTTATCTTATCCAAATGAGAAAGCTTCTATTTACCTTCTTTATCCTAGTGTCGGCCTCTATGGCCATGGTTGCACAATGCTTAACTAGTTTTCAAGACATCCAACGGTCTGAATTACAACGTAAGTGGTATGTATTTGAGAATGGTAAGGCCGAAATGATCGAGTTCTTACCAATTACTTCTGAGCAGCGCGGCACACATTTTTTAGCCTATACCGACGCTAACAACAACTTCAAGGTATATAAGGCAGGAGTTTCTCAAACGGTGCAAGACTTCATTCCTAGAAAATACATTGCTACCGATTTTCTACTTGCTTGGGAAAATCCAGGGAATAACGTGCTTACACTCTATAACAACGAAGTGATCTCACTGGGGGTGATGTTTGAAAATAGAGATGATAAAATAAAGAAAGACTATTATGCAGTAGGTGATAGTATAATAGCCTATAGGGATCTTTTTAACGTGTTTAATGTGTTTTATAAGGGTGAAACAGAAGAGTTGGAATTACGCCCAATTGAGAATTTTTGGGTGAAGGAAAACATCTTAACCTATTACAATCCCGGGAATGAATTTTTGGCTTACTTCCAAGGTGAGATATATACCTTAGACAACGCACTACCAAGAGCACACAAGATCGATAGGAATATAGTTGCCTACATTAACAACATGGGGGTGTTCGAGGTCTTTTACGACGGGGAGATATACGAACTGGAATCTTTCCAACCCCTAGAATTTAAAGTGGGGGAGAACATGGTAGCCTATATCACTAATGATAGGCGCTTTATGGTATTCTATAAAGGCGAGATCTACGAGATAATGCCTATTCCACCCAATTCCTACGATATTACTGAGAACATGCTAACCTACGTTGATCAGAGTAACGACTTTTTTACTTTTTACAATGGTGAAAGCATCAAGCTAGAGGTATATGTGCCTGAAGAAGTACAGATGGATAACGACATCATTGTTTACCGAACTTTTGATAATTATCTAGCTGGTTTCGTAAAAGGGAAGAAGGTCATAATATCAAATGAAGTAGTCCGAGAGTACGAGGTGGTGAACCATACCGTGTTCTTTTATAATTCGCCTACCTACTTAAGTATTTTCTGTGACGACAAAGTCCACCACGTTTTTTAGCTATAGTGAACTTAGCTAGGGCTGTGGTGTTTTTTTGGTAATTTTACAGCAATGAGTAAACTTACCAATGAAGCAGTTTTACAAGCCCTTAGGCACGTTAACGACCCCGATCTGAAACGAGACCTAGTAACCCTTAATATGATAGCTGACATAGCTATTGAGGGCAATAAGCTAAACTTTACTGTGGTATTGACCACACCTGCATGCCCACTAAAGGATGTAATAAAGAATGACTGCTTAGATGCCATTGAAAAATACATTGGCCCCGAAGTAGAAGTTTACCTCGCCTTTGATTCAAAAGTAACTACCAAGCGAGATAAGAAAGATGTGCTACCTGGTGTGAAGAACATTATAGCCGTAGCTTCTGGTAAAGGTGGAGTGGGTAAATCTACAGTAGCAGTTAATTTGGCTTTAGGCTTAGCAAAAAATGGTTCTAGCGTTGGTATTATAGATGCTGATATTTATGGACCATCTATCCCATTATTATTAGGACTGAAGGGCAAACGTCCAGGCGTAGAAGAAGTAGATGGTAAGCACAAGATCATTCCAGTAGAGGCTCATGGCTTAAAGGTATTGTCTATTGGATTTTTGGTAGATGAACGACAGGCAGTAGTATGGCGTGGGCCAATGGTGTCTTCGGCATTACGACAATTTGTTACCGATTGTATTTGGGGTGAACTCGATTATTTGATATTAGACCTACCTCCGGGTACGGGTGATATACACATGACCTTGGTGCAAACAGTTCCAGTAACAGGAGCTTTGATAGTAACCACACCACAGGATATAGCCTTGGCAGACGCAAAGAAAGCGATAGCTATGTTCAAATTGGATGATATTAAGGTGCCAGTATTAGGCGTAGTTGAAAATATGGCCTACTTCACACCACCTGACATGCCAGATAAGAAGTATTACATCTTTGGTCAAGGTGGAGGAAAAGAACTATCGGAGCAATTTGAAGTACCGCTTTTGGGGCAAATACCTATAATTGAAGACATTAGAAGTGCAGGTACGGATGAAACACCGGCCTTGTTAGGAGATAATGAACTATTGAAAAGCTCGTTCATGGACTTGGCGGTTAGTACAGAGCGCCATGTAGCTATAAGGAACGTGAGTTTGGCGGAGACAGAAAAAGTAGAGATAACGGTATCATGATAACAGCTACAGACAATATTTGGCTTAAGGTGGATGAATCGCTAGATACCATGCGCCCTTATTTGAAACGTGATGGCGGGAATGTGGAGATAGCTGAAATATCTGATGATATGGTGGTGAGCGTTCGTTTGCTAGGTGCTTGCGAGAACTGCCCACAGAGTTTCATGACCATGAAAGCAGGAATTGAAGAAGCTATTAAGCGCGCTGTCCCTGAAGTGGAATCCGTAAAAGCTATCTAATACATGACTTCAGCTGAATTATTCGACCAGATCAAACTAAAGCGTTCGTTTTTAGCCGTTGGTCTGGACACCGACCCTAAGAAACTACCCACCCATTTACAAGCCTCAGAAGACGCTGTATTCGAGTTTAACAAGGCTATAATTGATGCTACGCAAGATCTTTGTATCTCTTACAAGATCAACCTAGCATTTTATGAAGCTTTAGGCACTAAGGGCTGGGATGCTTTAGAAAGAACCATAGACTATATACCCAACGAGCAGTTCATCATTGCTGACGCTAAGCGTGGCGACATAGGTAATACATCACAGAAGTACGCAGAAGCTTTCTTTTCGCACTTGGGCGCAGATGCTATTACTGTTTCTCCCTACATGGGTAAAGATGCCGTGGATCCTTATCTGCAATATGATGGTAAGTATGCTATCGTGTTAGGGTATACCTCTAATGCCAGTAATACCGACTTTCAGTTGCATACGGACAATGGACAACCACTATACCAGAAAGTAGCTCAGAAGCTCTTAGAATGGGGTACACCCGATAACCTTATGCTGGTAGTAGGTGCAACCGACCCAAAGGCATTTACCAGTATCCGTACTATTCTTAAAGACCACTTCTTATTAGTGCCAGGTGTTGGGGCTCAAGGTGGTGATCTTGGTGCCGTTGCAGAACTAGGTATGAATCACCAATGTGGTTTGATCATTAATTCTTCGCGTAGTATCATCTATGCATCTAATGGTTTAGACTTTGCGGAAGAGGCTAGAGCTGCTGCCAAAGCCTACCAAACGCAAATGGACCAGCTTCTTGTAAAGCACGGTCTGGTTTAGCTTTCCAACTTTCGTAACTATTGCTTTTGCTTCTCGTATAAATGCATATGAAAAAGCAGATCGTAACAAAACGACTATTACAGGTGATGGCAGTAGCCACCATTTTTATCGCAGTAACGGCATTCAACCCAGATTCAATGGGTGGAGGAAGTGACTTTGCTGAGATAATTAGGTCAGTTGCCAAATTGACCTGCTAAATCCACTAAAGATCGACAAGATGAAAAAGGTAAATTGGAATAAGTTCATGCGTGCATTTGTAGTAATGATGGTATTCTTCGTGTATACTAGCTTCTAGGCTATACCGAATATCCACCTTCCATATACTACCATCGCTAAGGTCATTATTACCACTCCCGCAAGGTTGAGGTAAAAACCTGTTGTGGCCATCTCTTTTATGGTCACCTTTTCACTCCCAAAAATTATTGTGTTCGGCGCAGTTGCTACAGGTAACATGAAAGCAAATGAGGCTGAAAAAGTAGCTGGTATCATCATTAGCATAGGGTCAATATTTGCCCCAATAGCTATTGCTGCCAATATGGGTAGTATCAATTGAGTGGTAGCCATATTGCTGGTTACTTCCGTTACAAAGGTCATGAACAGACAGATAGCCAGTACTAAAGCTACTAAGGGTAATGTGCCTACTACTTCCAGCTTTAAGGCCAAATGATCAGTTAGGCCCGATACCATAAATCCTTTTGCCAAGGCAAAGCCACCGCCAAATAGTAAGATGATATTGTAAGGCAACCGCTTTACCGATCCCCATTCCATCAACAGGTCTCCTTTTCTATTCTTAGAAGGAATAAGGAAGAGCAACGTTGCCATGAATATAGCAACCGTTCCATCTTGAAAATAGTCGGGGTTTGGGAACAGACTGGCCCACCCTGGAAAAGAAAGACTTCCTACTTCCAACTTACCTCGGGTGAACCATAGTACAGCCATTGTTGCAAATAGAATGGCTATCATTCGTTCCTCAAAGGTCATTTTACCTAACGACCGATATTCTTCTTCAAAATGCTCGCTTTGATCAGCTGCATCATTATCAAGTGTGGCACAGAATTTCCTTTTCAAATACAAATAGGCTACTCCTAGAAATACCAACGATACGGGAAAGCCAAACAAGAACCATTGTAAGAAACTAATAGGTTCAGCATCGGGAAAGGTAGCACTGAATTGACTTAAGAAAATGAGGTTTGGCGGCGTTCCAACCAGCGTAGCAGTTCCACCAATAGATGCAGCATAGGCAATACCTAAAAGTAAGCCTACACCTAACTTATTGTTTTTTCCACCATTTAGGTTCTCTAGCTTATCAATTACAGCCAGGGTGGTGGGTATCATCATCATGGTGGTCGCAGTATTCGAGATCCACATACTTAGGGCGTAGCTGGCCACCATTAGCCCCAACATTATTTTACCGGGTTTACTGCCAATAGAGAGTATGATGCGCAAAGCGATACGCCGATGTAAGTCCCATTTCTCCATAGCAAAGGCCATAATAAAGCCACCCACAAACAAAAAGAGCACATGGTTCATATAAACGGGAGCTATAGCCTTAGTGCCCATGATATTAAGAAGAGGATATAGAAAGAGTGGCAGCATAGAAGTAACTGCTAACGGTACGGCCTCAGTTATCCACCAAACTGCCATCCAAATAGCAATGGCTGCCATTCGGGCACTAGTTTCATCCGCATTATCCCACAACAGAAAAAAGTATCCCATTGCGGCCAATACAGGTCCTAAACTAATATTTAGCCATTGTCTCACACGGCAAAACTACACAATGACGGCAATTGCATTTGTAAGGTCGCATAAGTCAATTATATTAGGTGGCTCAGAAAGAGATGAAAGAAGAACTACTACACTTTGCTTGGCGACGGAAATTATTAGCTGGTCAGCCTATAAAGACCTTGAACGGTGAACCCATCACTATTTTAAAACCCGGTTTGTACAATACTAATGCAGGTCCAGATTTTCTTGAAGCAAAGGTGAAAATTGGCGATACAATTTGGGCAGGGCATGTAGAAATGCACGTGCGCTCTTCGGATTGGGACAAGCATAAACATAGTATTGATAAAGCCTACGACAATGTAGTGCTACATGTGGTTTATGAAGATGATACGACGATCAGTGAACAACTGCCAACGCTAGAGGTAAAGCAGCACCTACCCATTGCGCTATTAAGAAGGTATAACGACCTAGAAAAGGCTAAAGACTGGATACCATGTGCTAAACATATTGCTGGTGTAGATGACTTACGAATAAAAAATATAAAA
>CAYGTK010000187.1:0-8169 GCA_964352775.1 uncultured Chitinophagaceae bacterium | reverse complement strand
AAATAAGACGTATGCGGGTCGTATAAACCTACTAATGAATTAATGTAAGTAGTCAATCTATCGCTGCGTTCTACTTTGTTCATTCGCTCAAACCATTCATCGTGGCTTTTCAGCACCTTGGCACGGGCATCAGCTTCTAGCTCTTTAATGGTTTTTATTTCTACCTCTTCATCATCATTCTCTTTGGCCTTTTCTTGTTCATCAAGTTTAGCCGTTAATTTTAAAAGTACCTGATACTTTAGGTATTGTCTCCAGCGCTCTTTCAGTTCCTTTTCATTCTTAGCCCACTCTATTTTGTCAGCGTCGGTCTCAAAGTATTCCTTTTTATCAAGGTCAAAAGGCTTCTTTAGTATATCTCTATAATAGGCTTGGGCATCGTCAATTCTTCCTTCTAATAGTTTTAATGAAAGGTCGAACATGTTGAATGTCTTCGATCGTACTTCATTATCAATTCTGGTGTAATACACCTTTAGCTGTTCTACATCAGATGTGGTTAAAAAACGCTTGTAATAATCAGAACGTTGTAAATACTGCTTGTAAGCATCCTTCGAGAATTCATCATCTATCTCCAGTTTTTGGAAATGGCTTTTATCAAGCCCTTGCATGATAAGGTCAAGTAAAATGGTCTCTCGCTCTGTAGCGTCGGTTGCTGGTTTGAAGAAAACGGTTAAACCCGCCACAAGTACAAGTGATAATAGTATAGCTGACTTCTTGATCATTGAAAATTCTTTATCGGACTAATATAGTAATAGGTGCAAACATTGTGCCTAAATACAAAAACGAAATGGCGTGAATAGTTCAGCTATTACGACAGAAGGCTATAAAAAGTCGACATCTTGCTCAAAAGGATAGCGCATTAAGTACTCTAAACCCTCGCGAGTAGGCATATCTTGGAACAAGGCGCGGTATAACATTTGAATGATAGGAACGCGAACACGATAGTGGTCGGCCAATAATTTTGCTGTACGTACGGTATTGATACCCTCTGCCACCTCTTCCGATGTATCTAATATCTGTTGAAGTGATTCACCTTGTGATAGGCGATAACCCACCGTATAATTCCTACTGCTACTGCTAGATGCTGATGCTATAATGTCGCCAATACCTGCTAAGCCTAAAAATGCTTGAAGATCGCCACCAAGGGTAGTTCCTATTCGTATTAGCTCTGCTAGTCCTTTAGAGATCAACAATGCCCTAGCGTTCTCACCAAGGTCCATACCCGAGAGCGCACCAGATGCTATTGCAATAACATTCTTTAATACACCAGATAGCTCAACACCAATAAGGTCATGACTACCGAACACCTGTAGGCGAGGACTTTTCAGAGCTACAATACCCGTTTTTATAACCTCATCGAACTTACTGGCGATAACAGTTCCTGCAGGTTTATGAGCTGCCAATTCAGCAGCTAGGTTAGGGCCAGAAACACAACCTATACGAACAACTACCGTTCTATCGGCTATTAATTCGCTAATGGTTTGTACTTGTTCCCTTCTTAATTGTTTGGCTTTTAAAAGATCTTCTCCAGGCCCCAGTTTGATATTGAACCCTTTAGTACCATGTATCAAGATATGGTCTGGACGAAGAGAGGGCGCAATATCCTCCAGCATAGAAGCGAAGTTGGCCGAAGGTATCATGGGAAATATCAAGGTACAGCGTTCAGCTATTTCTTGAAGGTTGCTAATGGCCGTAATGTTTTCATGCACCTTTTGGCGCATGTTAAGTCGCTTTACGTTGAAGTTGTCTACCACTTCTTGCCTACGGGCATACAGCAGCACTCTATTGTTTTCTGCCAATAGATTGGCAACTGCGGTGCCAAAACTACCGCCGCCAATTACGCCTACCAATGGTATGTCAGATGAGTTTGTCAAGCCCGTAGCCTTCTAATCGGTTATTGTAAAAATAGAGCAATTTCATACTTGGGCTTATCACATTGCCAGCCTTGTTATGGGTAAGTGGTTTTGCATCATGATATAGCCCTAAGTTCTTAAAGCCGTGTTCTAGAACTGAATCTAAGTCTTTTCGGCGCATGTGTTTGGCCAATTTTATTTTGGCAGATGAACGCATTTCCAATAATGCATCACGTACTTTACCTGCAGCCTCTCTAAATTCTTCTTTATCTATTTCGCGATCTTCTGCTGGTACACGAAGTAGTGCATATATATCTAAGCGTTTAAATCGCTTCTTAATTATCTGGAAGGCAATAAAAGCTATTAAGTAACTAGATAGTATGATGTTGTGATCAAGATACTTTTCGGTGATCCTATCGCCCATACGTTTTATGTATTCACCATCGCGTTGCTTATCTCTTTTTAATGCTCCGTTAGAATAGAAGTAACGAGAAACATCTACAGGTCTTCCTGATTGGTCGTAACTCGTACCATCACGCGTCATATGATTACCGAACAAGTCCATAGGTGGAGCGAACGACAAGTATATTTTCGACGACCTGCTCAAGAATTTCATTAGAAAGCGGGCTATACGTATGGAAGTAGAGTAGTCATCATTCTCGGCCATGTACAAGCCTTCGCCGCTGTACTTTAAGTGTTCGTCTATTAAGCCAGGGGCTTCTAATATGAAGTGATAGTTCATCACTACGGGCACTACTACTATTTTCTTTACAGGCTCTCCTTCCTTGGCGTTAGCATAGTTAAGGTATTGCGCATCTATAGCTGTACCTAGCAATCCTAACTTCAGCTTGGTCTCTACCTCACCGCTTCTTGACCTTGTTCCTCCTGGGAAGAATAAACTGTGTGTACCTTTGTGAAGGGCTAGTGTGCTGTATGTTTTTAAGGTCTCTAAGTAGAGGTCGTTCTTCTTTCTTCGGTCTACTTTATATGCGCCTAGGCGGTTCATTAAGTAGGCTAGTAGTTTTACACCAAATAGGTTTAGCCCAGCACCATATATAAAGGCAGGTAGCCCCATTTCTTTAATGGCCCAGCCGATAACCATTGAATCGAGATTACTACTATGGGTAGGTACCATAACAATAGTATGTTCTTTGGCTAGGTCGCGTATGGTGTCAACATCGCCTACGAACTTTATTCTGTCAGAAATACTGAAGTTTTCAGATATTTTATTCTGAAAGCGAAGACCTACACTGGTTTTTAGTAATCGCGAGAAACCAAATGGAATGATACGCTTAGCAAATTCATAAACGGACGGGTCGAAGTTTCCGGGTATCTCATTTGCATAGCGAGACAGTATACTGCTCATCAAGTCTAAGGCCTGCTGGTGCGATGCAGCATCGTCTTTAACCTTAGCTAAGTTGGCTAGTTGCTTTTTAAGCTGCGCCCAATACTCCTTTTCATCAGGCGGGTCGGCCTTCCAAGGCTTATCTGCTAAGCGTACACGCTCTTGATGAATAGTTCGCGCTAAGTCATCGTGTAGTTCCTGTTCATTATCAGTGTACTTACTTAAGAAACGCTCGCGCGTAGCTTCAAATACTTCTTGAATGAATTCAAAGCGATTAGCACTTAGCTTGTATATGGGCCACTGCTCAATATCCTCTACTACAGGAGGATATTCCTTATTCTTCTTTGGTAGTTTATTGGCGATAACAAATGGTTATTGTTCTGCCTAAAGCTAATAACCTTTGGGGATAATTCAGCTTTTTTTGATGTGAGCTATAGCTACAGGTCGCGGATCTTGCGGCCAAGTATCTCTTCTGCTTGCTCATCACTTACTCGCTTGCCATTAAGGTAGGGCACTAACCATGCATCGCGAATACCAAGGCGTTTGAAGTTTTGCTCACATGCTTTTGCATTTTCGAACGAGTCAAAAAAGCCGATCAAATACTTTGATTGCGAGCCTGTTTTCTCCATACTCAAGGTTTTCATTTCGCCCATAAAGGTGCTGCTGTTAAACTTAATGTAAGAGCCCAATTGCACTTTAAAAGTCAAACCGTCAGGAGTTTGGAACATCATAGCTTCTGGTCCGACCATACCAAGGCTGTCATCCATTTGACCTTTTAGCTCTGCTATCTCTTGGTCAGCAATAGCTTTCTCTTCAGCGGCTAGCCTTTTTTGGGCTTCCATTTGTGCAATTACCGTTCTTAGCGAATCGTTATTGTTCTGTAGCAATTCTGTTAATGCAGCTGTAGCTTTTTTACCTTTTGGTGCACTAGTACTGCTCGATTTACTTTTCTTATTCGCCTTTTCTTGCTTTGCCTTTTCTTTTTCTAGCTTCTTTCTTTCCTTTTCCGCTAGCTTCTGTGCTTTCTTTTCCGCTTTTGATAATTTCTCTGTTTTTGCATTGTCTTGTGCAAATGCTTCAGGTGCGGTACCAATTACTAGAGTGGCAGCTATTAAAATGTAGATGATAGTTTTCATAAGTTGCTTTTATAAGTCGCTAAATTAGAAGAAATGTAAAGTAGAAGTGCCGCCCTTTTCCACAGAACAAGAGCGGGTGTATTGTCGTTATATCACTAAATAAAAAGCTTGTGGCTGAACTGATACCCATTTTTCCATTGTCTCTAGTTGTTTTTCCTGGTGAAAAGCTGAACCTGCACATTTTTGAGCAGCGTTATAAAGACCTTATTAACGACTCTATTACCAATGCCCAAGGTTTTGGTATACCCACTTATATGAATGATAAAGTTCAAAGCTTTGGTACCTATGTTGAGCTTAGTGAGGTGAGTCGTATTTATGATAAAGGAGAAATGGATGTGAGCACCAAGGGCAGTCGTGTTTTTAGAATAGAAGAGTTGCATACCACTTACGGTTCAAAGGCCTATGCAGGTGCTGATATACAGTGGATAGAACAAGACGATAACGGGGATGACGATATTAAGGCAGAGTTAATAGCATTAGTAACCGAGCTTGATCAATTACTAAAGATCAATAAACCCATTCCGCCAGTGGATGAATTTACTACCCATGCCGTTGCCCATTATGTAGGTTTTGATGTAAGTCAAGAATATCAATTACTAGAATTGTCTACCGAACTCGATCGCCAACTAATGATGAAACAGCATCTGGAAAGGGTAGTGCCTGTTGCCCGCCAAACAGAGTTGCTAAAACAACGCGTAAAGCTGAACGGTCATTTTAAAGACTTGGTACCACCAAGGTTTTGATCAGTCAATAGTCCACGGACCACAGTCGATAGATTATCCAATACCGCCAACTGAATTACACCGCCACCCGATAAAGATTATCATTACCCATCGCACGTAACTTTCGCAGCGCTTTCACCTTTATTTGGCGTACGCGTTCGCGGCCTAGGTTCATGCGGTCGGCTATCTCTTTCAGTTCGCAAGAGTCGTTGCCTTCTAATCCGAAATTCAGTTTGATAATAGTTGCTTCGCGGTCGCTTAGCTTATTGATAAAGCGTTCTAACTCCAGCTTACCTGAATCGCCCAATAGGTTATCATCAGGAGAAGAGAGGGTTTTATCGGCCAGCATATCGCTAAAGGCTGCACTTCCGTGTTCATCACTCATTGGTGAATCTAATGCTGCTGGTTTGTTAGCTATTGTCAATACATTGTGTATCTCTTTCGCATCCATACCAGTTATCTCGCTGATGCGATCATCAGGTGGAGTGCCACCATATTTCTGCTCCAGTTTGCTCATAGCAGCCTGTAGTTTAGTAATGCTAGCCAGCTGATTGTAGGGTAGGCGAATTAAACGAGCATTCTCGTTCAGTGCCTTTAATATAGTCTGTCGTATCCAGTACACGGCGTAACTGATGAATTTATAGCCCTTAGTTTCATCGAAACGTTTGGCGGCTTTCATCAAGCCTATGTTGCCTTCACTTATTAGGTCTTCAAAACCCATTCCTAAGCCTTCGTATTGTTTCGCTACCGAAACTACAAAGCGCAAGTTGGCCAGTACCAGTTTGTCCAAGGCTTTAATATCCCCTTCGCGATAGCGTCGGGTCAGTTCAGCTTCTTCATCAGCACTTATCATTTGCTGCTTGCTCAGTTCATTAAAATATTTCTCTAGGGCTAACGAATCACGGGTGGTGAATTTGTTAGCGAAATGCAATTGCTTCATTGCCATAATTGTAATTCCGTTTTCTTCTACACAAAAATCTTCAACTCCTCAACGGGTGCGTTTAAGTAAATCTTTCTCTCAAAAATGTGGGTATGGACTATGCGGCAGGAAAGCCGTTGTCCCGATAAAGGGGAATCACCTTCACCGCAGGGGTGGGCGACTGGTTGATAAATGCCACCTTAAGCGTTCTATATATCGCCTTTGGGGTATCCATCATTTCCTTAGGAAACAGGGAAACTATCTTCAATTTAGTCGGGCTTGGGTTCTTCTCACTACTACTGTAAGTCATACACACTATTTTTAAGTAACGCTAGGGTTTACGGAATTAGAGGGCCGAAGGTTTCGGGTTGGGTGAAAAAAGTGTGTAGTTGCTAGTACTTAGTAGACAGAAGGGCGTGCCCCTACCGGTCGGGCTATCCGCTATACTCCTCGCCGCCAGTTGGCGGATGTGGGTACCGCTATTATCCCTTACGCGAATAACAAAATCATAAGCTTGGGTGCTAGTGGGGGAGAAGGCTACCAGTAATCAATGTAAATTTGCTATCGTGTTAAGATTCAGAAGATGAAAATAAGATTGGACAGGACTCCGTATTTAGGAATCGGTAAGTTCGGGATTCGAATAGCATTCAATCATTCTCTTGGTGATGTCAATTTGTATGGCTCATTTTTTCTCTATAAGAATGGGCGTTTACATTACCACTTCAATTTTTTTGATTGTAAGCCTTTGGATGAACACTTTTCAAAGTTGAATATTAGTGTAGAAAAATTCCTCAATTTGATATTCGATCGCTATCCCGAAATGAACATTACTATGGGACCAAGGCGGAAAGGAGAAATACTTATACCACTATTGTTCTTTGGTGATATGAAGGAGTATGACCTAGAAGAATTTCCCTATGAGCTGTATACCAACTTAACCTATGAGGAAAAAATGGAGATTTTTGGAAGTATTTAACTATAGAAAGACGTGCGGAACGTAACCTGCCCACGCCAGATACTGAAACGAGTTCAGCAGGGCATGGTGGGTGGTGAAGGCATGTCATCCTGAGCGCGGAACGTAGTGCAGCTGTCGAAGGGTGTGCGGGTTGGCCTACGCTCGCACCCTTCGACTGGTCGTACCTCCCGCTCAGGATGACATGGCCTCTACTTTTAGGTTATAGCTGTCACTGCGAGGTACAGATCAGTCTGTGCGGTGGGCTGGCGAGTGGGGATTGCCACGGTCGTACCTCCCTCGCAATGACATAACGGTGAAAGCAGCACAGGGTCATCGGGAGCATGTAGCGCAGCGGAATAGTCGAAGGGTGCAGGGCCATTAAGGGTACACTGTTCACCGCACGGCACTCTATGGTTCGACTGGTCGGTACCCTCCCGCTCACCACGACCTACGCTTTTTTCTGTCTCTCTGTTGGGAGCTTGTCACTGCGAGGTACGTGGCAGTCTGTGCGGTGAAACTAAGCCCCTTACCCGCTGTAAAAACCCTGTGGATAATTCCCTAGCGCCTATCTACTATATGCTTTGGCTAAGCGTTAACTTTATAACACTTATACTGGTAGCAGAAAAGAAGATAGCATGGCAGAAGTTCAATATACCGAAGACAATATACGCTCGCTTGATTGGAAGGAGCACATACGCTTGCGCCCGGGTATGTATATCGGGAAGCTGGGCGATGGTTCGTCGGTTGATGATGGTATTTATGTGTTGGTGAAAGAGGTGGTAGACAACTCTATTGACGAACACATGATGGGCCATGGTCGTAAGATAGAGGTGAACATTAAGGACAATATAGTAGCCGTTCGCGATTATGGTAGGGGTATTCCCTTGGGAAAAGTGGTAGATGTAGTTAGCAAGATAAATACAGGTGGTAAGTACGATAGCAAGGCGTTTAAGAAATCGGTAGGGCTGAACGGAGTGGGTTTAAAAGCGGTGAATGCTTTGAGCACTCACTTTAAAGTATCGGCCATTCGCGAGGGAGAAATGAAAACTGCCGAGTTTGATAAAGGGGAGCTGATAAAAGACCACAAGGTGGTAAAAACGGATGAGCCAAATGGAACGGCTATCTCGTTTGTGCCCGATGCCGGTGTGTTTAAGAACTACCGCTACCGTGCGGAGTATTTGGAAGACCAATTTTGGAACTATGCTTATCCTTTTTCTTGATATCTTCAATTAATCGACAGTA
>CAYGTK010000186.1:0-8173 GCA_964352775.1 uncultured Chitinophagaceae bacterium | reverse complement strand
GCGCAGGTACAGGTCAGGTTTCATGTCTTCTACGGCTACAGCAGTTGTGCCATTTACCCAACCACTCCAGCCACCATAGTTCTTAAGGCAGTAGGTATAGTCCCATCCATCTCTACTATGGCCGAACCAGGTTTCAGCTATTTCATCTTTGTCGTATGTCAGGTCGTAACCATTCTTGGGGTCTCCATATTCAAGATCACGAATGCTCATTTCACGAAATTGGGCCACCCAATCCAAGTTATCGCCGCTTATTTCTAAGCTATACTCCTGTGGGTTGGTGTCTTGATCAACACTTTTTACCCGTAGGTTACCAATAAAAGCAGGTATACCGTTCACGGTTACGCGGGTGCGCATTCCATAAATGGTATCGCGCCCATCTACCCCTGCATTGTATAAGTGACTAAGGGCTTTGTTGTTGCGTTTGCTGGCGCGAACTTTAAATGTTTTACTCAATGCGCCTTGCCGCTTAGTGATGTCTTGAAACTCACCTAACGACTGACTTATAGCCAGCGGGAAATCACGATGATCATCCAAGTCTAGCGTAGCCAGATAGGTATCGTTCGCATCGTAAAGGTCTAGTTTAACTTGATTCATTATTAGTGTATAGTTAGTAGTCGAGAGTCCTTAGATAGAAGAGGTGGCTAATAGTACACAGCAACTGCATTACTGATGACTGTCACTGCCTACTGTTGACTGATCTCTGATCACCCCCGCTGCACGTTCACATCTTGGGCGTATTCTAATTCTACTTTCATGGTGAAAATGCTCTTTTGGGCATCGGTTATTTCGAAGGTGCCATCTTTCACTATCACGGGTAAGTAATTCCCATCTTTTTGGATGAACACTTCGGGGCTGGTCAGTAATTCTTCTAGCCAAAGGCGCTCATATTCCCGTAGGGCATCGCTGGTGCACAGTAGGCTTTCGGTGGCGTTCACCTCTTGTACGGTGCGGCCTCTATCGCCTACGCTGTAATTGGCTGGTAAGTAGCGTTGGTAGCGTTCGCGGCTGGTTTTCAAGCGTTTCTTTTCGGTAGCATTAAAGGTGAAACTATCAAAGCCACCCCAGCGGTTAAGGAAGTGTACACGGGTGGGGCTGGTGTAGCAATTGTTATCTATCTGGTAGCTGCGGGTAAAGCTTTTCGTATTATCATCTTGCACTAAAAACACTATGTAGCTACGTACATTCTCGTCAATAAAATTGGCTTGATGTGCATTGATATTGGCTGGGCCGACACCCACGTCAAAGCGTTTGTGGGTTGCTGCTTCTGCTAACGGAATATCCAGATCGGCGGTGCTACCATCTATGTTGGTTTTCCTTATTCGGAAGCTATTCTCGCCACTTAAGTCGCCATCGGTATAGCCGCTTAGGTATTCACTTTCGCCTAAGCGTACCGCTTTGCTCAAACTAATGAACGGACCTTGTAAATAATCGCTGCAAAGGAATCTATTGGCAAAAGTGGCATTTCTCAGCACATAGTTATCAGCTACTAGGTCGGTATCGTAAGGCAAGCCAGCATTGAGCACGTCTATTCGTTCATCATCGGTCGACATGCTGGTTTTGGCCTCTATTTGGCCATTTACTTTTATGTTCTCAAAAAAGTAACCCCACATTTCTACTATGCTGTTTGGGGCGGCAAATATACCTGCGCCATCTATGGGTTGTAGGTCGTAGCTTAGCCAGTCTTCAGCTATTTCATGTAGGTCGACAGTAAACGTATCGCTAGTGCCAATGTCTGGCATCTGGTTCCAGTTTACCGACTTATCAGTAGTGGTGGCCCAGCAGCGAATGCTATGCACTTGGCTATCATTAGAATCAATTTGGTAGATGATGGGATGAAGCGCAAACTGCGGCGAGGGGGGAATGGTAGTTGCTGTTAAAGCCATAGTTGTCTATCCGTTTAGTTGGTTTAGCATTGCTGCAAATTTGTTTTGTATATCATCTGTGGCTGCCTGTTGTAATAGGGTGGTGGCTTCTTCTTCAAAGTCTAGCAAGCCTCGGTTTATAAAGCCCGCCGCACCGCGAGCATCGTTCACTTTTTGGGCGTAGGGTAGGGCAGTGGTTTGTAGTTGAAAGCCACCAGTAGTACTTACCACTTGGGTGGCAATGCTGTTGTATAGCTTACCGCTGCGTACCTGTCCACCTGCTGCTAGCTCGCGCTTTAGCCGCTCATCTATTTGGGTGGCTAGGTGCTGTAGAGCTTGTTCTAGGGCCTCCATTAGTAATCAAATTGACCCGCTGGGCATTCGCCCTGGGCGCGTATTTTAAGGGTGTAGTGTAACTGTACCAGCCTATCGTTCTGCTTGTAGTAGGCCCAGAAACCCGTGATGTTGTTATCATTCTCTAATGCCCAAGGGTAGGCCTGCTCACGGTATCGGCGGCGGAATTCGGCCAAGAACTGCTCTGCCAAGTGCTCGAGCTGATGCTGCTTTTCTTCGCTGGGTACTAGGGTTTGGCTGTGTCTGTCGTGGCGATCGTAAAAAAAGATCTTAAACGTGTAAATGCGCTGCTTGGTATGCAGGTGCAGGCCTTCAATGTTCACGTTTCTATCTATTAATAGCAAGGGGTATTGCTTATCGCGATAGTTGTTCACGTCAAATGGGTCGCCATAGATGAAGCTGTTTAAACCCAGTTGGGCTTGGGCAATGGTTTGTAGTTCGGTTATTAGTTGGGGAATAGGCATAATTCAGTATTTAGTAGGTAGTACTTAGTAGGTAGACTTTTGTGGAAATACCAATTATCAATTAACAATGACCAATTGGCTAGTGGGGCTATGAAATAGCGGGAAACGCGCCCTGTTTTCAAGGGCTAATAGTAGCTGCTTATTTGTTAATGTTTGCGAAATTGTTGGATATAAATAGCGGGCAGATACATGGCTGCCGTATTTTTGGGTGGTGGACAGCTCTCATCATTTAACAAAGGCCAAAAAGCTACTGACCTACCTCTTTTTCTATTGGATAAGCACTAACCTTATTGGTGTATTTGCGGTTAACTCCGTTTATTATGTTGCCGAGTTAGTTGGAAGAAATGCGAGCTACCATTACCTACTATTTGATAGTATCATCTCCTCCTTTTCTTCTCCCTACCATCTTCGGTACCTAGGGCTTGTACTTTTTGGTTTGCTCCACTTCGCGGTACAATATTTCTACTTGACTAGGTACACCACTTTGGAACGGCCTATACTTTGGGCCATTGGCATTAGCGCTATTACCATGTATATAGCAATTAGCTTCATAGAATTCTTTTTCTACACCGCCTATACCATGCGGGTACTATTCTCTTATTTGTGAGGGATGTTGTTTGGGGTTATAGTAGTTCCCTAAAAGTCAAGCTCATCCTACCATTTTCAGTATCTGATCTTGGTATGGCGTGTTGCCATTCGGTTTGTACTTCGCTGGTCATGTATAAGATCGATCCTGGGGCTAGTACATAGTCTTTGGTCACCTCTTTATCGGCTATGTTGCGGAAGCGCAGCGTACGGGCTTCGCCTAGGGATATGATAGCTACGCCCGTATTGTGTTGCAGAATATCGGTCTGGTCGCTATGGAAACCCATTTTAGAACGACCATCTAGGTAATAATCGATCAAGCAATTGTTGGGCCTAAAGCCAAATTGCTGCTCAATACCATCGAGCAAAGGCAGCAGATCTTCCCTGAATTCCTGAAAGGGATATTGCATTTGCGAGTAGTTGTAAGCCTTACCAAAGCTAGCCGTTTTTCGAGCGGCCATGCGGTCATCCCAAGCTACTTCTTGCTGTAGCGAGTTGAATAGCTCGCTTGCATTGGGGATGAAGTTGTTGGTGTAGGTTACGCCTTGCATTGGGGTAAAAGTAGTGGTTAAGAATAAAACTGAATAAACATCTATGCGCTAACTATCTCTCTTACTCTTTTCCAAACCGCTGCTTCCTCCTTATTAGTTGATATCAAGTCGTCAAGTTCATCTCCATCTTTCGGAACATCGTTGAACTTACTTTTAAGTCGCCTGTCTGTATTTTTAAATACTTCTTGTAAAAGGTAAACCTCTACGCGCGAATTACAATTGATGGCCGAATTAGCTATCAGGTCAAGTAATCTTTGAATGTCAGGATGTGGGATATGCGTTCTTATCTTACATCCCGCTTCTATTCTAACTTCTATCGGTAAAGTGGACGCATAATAGGGTAAATGATAGCATAGGTTACAAACTCCCATATGCTTTCCCAGATCATCCTGCTTAAATTCTTTAATTAGGTAGTCAATTACTCTTCCCACCCCAAAAACATAAAGGCACGGTCGTAGAAAAAAACGGGTATAGCTGGGGTCTCTATAATTTATGGCCATATTCATTAGTGGCTCAAAAAGTTTGTCAGAGTAGTTGGTATATAAACCCAAAAGTTCAGCGGTAAAGAATTTTTCTTCTAGTTTATTATTGCTGGGGGCTAATAGGTTGATCAAGAATGCTATATGGACTGAACTTAGGTTTGGATGCGCTTTTTTAAACACTAGGAGAGATGGGTTGTTCTCTCCGTGAAGCCCATAATACTGGTCTTTGTGTTCTAAATAGCTGGATAGTGCTTCATCTATCGTCATACCTTGAAGATACGGATAAGTCACCATGTTATGATGAAAACATGTAGCTACTGTCCACTAAAAACCACCCACTCTCACCAAAGCGTAGTTCAGTAACTAACATGCAGAACGCACAAGATGTCTGCACATTAGTTACCTACTACTATTATCTACACTGCTAGATGAATACTGATAGTGTTGGGCTAATAACTCTCTCAATATTCTTGATAAGGTGTAGTGTTGTAGCCTAAACTAGTTAAGCCTTATGAATATAAAAAATAATTTCATGAAATAGTTAAAGTGTGGGTGATTTATTTTTGAAGAATACTGCGTAGTAGCCTTATCAACGATAGAAGAGGTAGGCGGGGGCAGCTTTGGTAGTATTGCCCATAAACAATACAAAACCCAATTCTCCGTTCCCTATCTAAATTTGACCATACTTATCTTCTAAATTCGTAATATTGAAGAGTAGTATTGTATTTAACCCAAACCAACCACCATGCGCACCTTCTTTTTATTATCGCTATTCACGCTGTTGTTATCTACTCCGCTTCTGGCTCAAGAAGAGGGCGATGCTACTAAACCCGCCAAGGGTGTAAAGCACGAGTTGGCCGTTAATGCCACCTTCTTCATCAAGCAATTCCTCAATTTTAGTGAAGACAATAGCATTGAGATAAGCCCCTATGCTATATCATATAAGCGTATCAATTCTAAATTGAAAGTGTTTCGCTTTGGCTTAGGTTTAACCTTGCTGAACTCAAAATTTCAAGACGATGCACTACCTAGCGACAGAGTAACGAAGAACATATCATTAAACACCCGCGTGGGTTTCGAGAAACAATTTCAACTGACCAAAACGTGGAGCACCTACATTGGGGTAGACCTAACGGGTAGCTATGGCGTCAGTAGCACTTCTTTTAATAATGGCTTTGAAGAGGTAACTACGGAAAGAACCTCTTGGAATATTGGTTGCGGACCAGTGTTAGGTATACAGGTACACTTTAACGATCGCATTAGCCTGTTTACCGAAACGGCCTTTTACTATGCCTATCAAGAAACAAATGATAAGTCCACCTTTTCTGTATCTACCTTTCAGAACGATACGGATAAGCTAACAGAGCAGCGCATTCGATTTGTATTGCCTACTTCCTTGTTTTTCGCTGTGCGATTATTCAAACGTGGATAGTGTAATATCACTTGATCGATTTTGCTACATTAAAGGATAATGCTATATTTATATAAGCCCAAACTCTCTTGCCATGAAAAAAGTTGTTAGTCTATTATCAGTTGCCATTACATTAAGTGTGATATTGTTCTCGTGTCAAAAGAATGATGCTACCATAGTGAGCAGCACACCGCAGTTGCCTACTGATGCGCATAACTATACCAACTTATTAGGCGTGCCGCAGCACATGCAGCACCTACAATGGAACTTAGAAGGAGAGAGCATGAGCGATAATACGGCCACGCTTGGTCGTGTGTTGTTTTACGATACGCAGTTATCGCTAAACAACTCGGTATCATGCGGAAGTTGCCATAAGCAGACATTGGGTTTTGCTGATAACAAGGCATTCAGCCGTGGCTTTGAAGATAAAATGACCACCCGTAACTCCATGCAACTGGTCAACTTTAGAGATGGGGAAGGCTTCTTTTGGGATCTTCGTACTTGGGATCTTCGCGATCAGGTGACCATGCCAGTATTCAATCACCTAGAAATGGGTTTTGAAGAAATGGACGACCTCATCACCAAGCTTTCAGCGGTAGAATATTATCCTGATCTATTTGCCAAGGCTTACGGTACATCAGAAGTAACGGAAGAAGGAGTATCGCAGGCACTAAGTGCATTTTTGCTGAGCATGGTATCCTACGATTCGAAGTACGACCGTGGAATGACCAGCGATTTCCGCAATTTCAATGCACAGGAGCTACGCGGTAAGCAATTATTCTTTGAAGAACTTACCTGCGGAAATTGCCACTCAAATACAGACTTTAAAGGCCTATGGACAGGCCAAACGGCAAACATTGGTTTAAGTAAGAACTATGCTGATAAAGGGCTGGGAGAATTGTTGGATGAAACCGATGCTGAAGTAGTTGACCTTACCCAGTCGTTTTTTCCTGGCTCTGGTGGTATGGATGGACACTTTAAAATACCTAGCCTTAGAAATGTGGGGCTAACTGCACCATACATGCACGATGGCCGTTTTGCTACGCTAGAAGAAGTGGTAGACCATTACTCCGATGATATTGCTGATCACCCCAACTTGGATTGGTCGTTAACGGAGTTTGCTGATCAGCAGAACGCTACCGGAGTGTTATTCGATCAGTTTGAGTTGAATAATAATGGGATATTTCCAAGCGACCTCACCATTATAAATGATGACTTTATAGGTACTCCATTTGTATCAACTGGTACGGTAAAAGCTAAGCGCTTTAACCTATCGCCACAAGATAAAAGAGCCCTAGTAGCTTTCTTAGAAACCCTTACAGACGATAACTTTACCAGAGATGTTAAGTTCTCTGACCCGTTTAGGATATAGGGCCGTCTGTTCGTCCAAGTTCATTTAGTAATAGCTTTTCAGCAAGAGCTGTAATTATCCTTAAGAGTACATCCTGCTTTTTGTATCTATGTTGGTAGATGCCGTTATACTAGTTAAACCCACGCTATGCGAAATATCATGCTTTGCTTATTGCTGTTGTACTTGTCGGTAAGCGCTGCTCAGGCTTGCTTAGTAGCTAACCAATACAAGGTCTTTCCCATAGGTATGGTGGGCGATACGGTAGTTACGCTGGATGTGGAGATACATCGAAATCATCTAGGTAGCATACATAGGTGGGCTGGCCTGTCCGCAAGTGGTACTGATGATTTTAGCGCGGGTTTCTCTTTGCGTTTCTACATTAACAAGTATTCTGCCGAACAGCAATTGTTAGAGAGTAGAGTGGCTTGTACTAGCTACTCCTTTATTGGAGATTACCAAAAAGAATTGAACGAAAGCGCGCTGCTTATTATCGATAGCGTGTTAAGCAACTATAAGGATATAACCGTATTCCAACCGCAGCAGATGACCTACTGCGACTTTAGGCGCGACTGTAAACGAGCATACATCAGCGAAAAGGATACTGCAGCAAACCACTTGGTATTTGATGGAGTACCCATCAATTTACCCATCCTTTCAGATACCGCTAACCGCTTTACCAAGGGCGAACAAGAATTGAATTGGCAGCACATCAGCTCGGTGCGTACTTATACCGTTAAGGGGCAGTTATGGGGCTTTATACACTTGGGTGGCGGCCATGAGTTAGCTAATGGGAACTACACAACTAACCCCGATTCTGTGCTAACTTCCGATGGCTATGAGCGCTACTTACAAGCAGAACATACGCCAGACGTGGATTTTAGCACCATTTACGAACTGTACGAAGAACCCTTACTTCACCACGGGCACGGTTACGACATCTTCTTTCGGGTTGGGGAGTAGATCCCTGATAAGTTACTCTACTGTAATGCTACCAGTTAGCGTGGTAGATTCATTATTAACGAACACAATGGCAGTTACCGTGTAATCGCCCACTTGGGTGTAGGTATGTCTCCAGCCGATGCTAAAGGTGTTTTCCGACTGTGTGTTATCGCA
>CAYGTK010000185.1:0-8245 GCA_964352775.1 uncultured Chitinophagaceae bacterium | reverse complement strand
CCATAAAAGGGGTAGGGTAGAAGTTTTTTGAGTCTAAAACCGTATTTTTGCAGGCAAATTTAGAACCCAAAATATTCAGGCTATGCCACAACGCTTTGAGACGGAACTGAACGAATGGATACAGAAGGAAAAGACCGCTATTGAACTGATGACCACGGTGAGCAACCTATGGTTAGATAGCTCAATTGAACTGGTAATTTTCCGTCGTAAGATCATTGACATTAGCGTGTCGACTATATTGAGCGACCACCTATATGCTAAGCGCTATGTAGGTAAACCTATTACGGTAGAAATATCGTTAGCATTGGCAAAGGCCATTAAAGCATACAGCAACGAGATACCTCCAACTAAAATAGACTTAGGTAAACTAGGAGCGGAGTGGTTGGACGAGAAAGACGACTACAGTAGCGAGTTGGATTTCGTGAAAGCCAAATTTGCACACATTGTTGCCCAAGATTTTGTGTTGAACCCTAAGGATGTTATTCTATATGGTTTTGGCCGTATTGGTCGCTTGGCGGCTCGTATACTTATTGCTGAAGCAGGTAAGGGAGAGCAGTTGCGCCTTCGTGCCATTGTTACCCGTAGCAATAGCGAGCAGGATATTAAGAAACGCGCCAACCTATTGCGTAAAGATTCTATCCACGGAAAAATGTCGGGTACTATTGTTGAGGATGTAGAGAACAATATACTACACATCAATGGTCACCAAGTACACATGATAGCGGCTAACAGCCCAGCAGATATTGACTATACCCAATATGACATTAACAACGCCCTAGTAATAGACAACACAGGTGTGTGGCGCGACCGCGAAGGATTGGGCCAGCATCTTAAAGCCAAAGGCGTATCGCAAGTACTATTGACCGCACCGGGCAAGGGCGATCTACCGAACATAGTATACGGGGTGAACGAAGAGACTGCCGATATTGATAACGATAGCATTTTTACAGCCGCCAGCTGTACTACCAACTGTGTAGCACCGCCGCTAAAGGTTATCATTGATAACTTGGGTATCGACAAAGGCCACATTGAAACAGTACACAGTTACACTAACGACCAGAACCTACTAGATAACTACCACAAGAAGCACCGCCGTGGAAAATCGGCAGCACTTAACATGGTAATTACCGAAACAGGAGCAGCCAAGGCCGTAGCCATTACCCTACCTGAACTTAAGGGTAAAATGACAGGAAACGCTGTGCGTGTACCTACCCCCAACGTATCGCTAGCCATATTGAACCTAACAGTTGACAAACCGACCACCAAAGAAGAAGTGAACCAACTACTTCGCGATGCGTCCATCCGCGGTAAATTGGTGGAGCAGATAGATTTCAGCACCAGTAACGAACTAGTAAGTACCGATGTAGTGGGCAACCCCTACTCATCAGTAATAGACTCACCAAGCACCATCGTGTCAGAAGATGGCAAGAGCGTGGTACTCTACGTATGGTATGATAACGAATACGGCTACACCCGTCAAGTTATCCGTCTAGCCAAGTTTTTAAGCGGCGTTATCCGTTTGAAGTATTATTAGTAGATGCTAGATGCTAAATACAAGAACTTTTTTGTGAACGGTCAACCTTTGGTTGGCCGTTTTTAGTTATGTATACAAAAAAAACAATGCTATTAGGCAGAATTTCTATCATTTAGCCTATCTTAGGCTCAATTAAATTCTTACTATTAAATTATAGGTAAAAGGAGTTCCTATATATCCTGAAAGCTACTCCTCACTTAAATTTATAGTACGATTCGATATGAAGACACTGAAACTGTTTAATTCAGTCCTGCACAAGGAATCATCTGAAGCGCCCTTTGTTTCTAAAGAAGGGTTTGTAATTGAACCAGGGGCTTTATGGGCAAAAAATGAGATAGTTCGTTTTTACAAGAACGAAAAATTGGACGGCTATGGGTTAAACAAAACCCTTCATAAGTCTTGGTTCAAGATATTTAGCAGTTCTCGTGAGGAACTCTTCATGGAGCAAATCAGGCATTATATGTCTACTTACGGCAGCAATTTTGAGGACGAAATATATATACCAAGCGAGGTTCTTAACGTGCCGGAATTGAAAGTTACTTTCAAAGTGGTCAAGTCTTATTCTAAAGAAGAATTGACGGCTAAAAGTTTAAGCTTACTAAAGTCGGGTATTGCCCTTAAGGAAGAAACGATTAACGATATTTTATCCATTTTGGTGGATGAATTGACTTATCAATTTACTGGAGAAGAAGGTGTCAAAAACAAGGAGGCGATAGTAAAAATTGCTGATATGTATGGGGTGATTCCGGATGATACAATGGAATTCTTTAGATATATCCTGTATCGTTCTACCGGCGACTCGCTACTCATAAAAAATGAGGAAGTGATAGAGGCCATAAAGAAATCGAACTTTAATCCGGCATTTCAATTCGAGAAATTTGGATTAATTCGATTAGCTGAAATTTTCAATCGATTTAAACCTCTATTCCTAGCCTATAAGGGAATATGCCCTAAAACCATTAACAAGATTTCCAAACTTTCTAAAATTCATCACAAACCCCTAGTCGCAAATGCATTGAACAGTGCAACAAACATTGCTCTATCAGAAAAGGATAGGCACTGGTTAGATAATGCTACACCATTTGCATTGTTTAGGGCTTTATCTGCTTGCTATACCAGAAAGCAAGGGCAATCTGCATTCAATTACAGAATTAGAAATGGAAAGTCGTTTGTAAAAAAGAATAAGGTATCCGATGTTGTTTTGCATAACTACGACTATATATTGGAGTATTGCAAAAGTAGGTTCCAATTAAAGGGCAAAAAGTTTTTCTTACCAGCTGATGTAGAATACGCCCTGCCTACCTCTGAGAAAATGTTTGTAGGCAATATTCCCACGGGAAGTAAATTTTACGGGAAGTCTTTAGCTATTGGCATCTACTGGGAAAATGAGTGGGGAGCAAGCGACTTGGATTTGTCTGGATTAAACATTGGTGGGAAAATAGGTTGGAATGCCGACTACAATTTAGGCAAAGGCGCATTGATGTACTCGGGCGATATTACAGATGCACCGAAAGGAGCAGTTGAATATTTGTACGCGAAAAATGGCCTGAGCGAACCTACTTTGGTAAATAACAATGTCTTTTCGGGTAAAGGAAATTGCGAGTACAAAATAATAGTAGGTAGAGGCGATCAAATTAGCTACAACTACATGATGGACCCGAATAACCTGTTTGTGGAAACCAAGTGCCAATCTGTACAACGACAAACTATACTTGGCCTTCTAATTCCGGAGAAAGAAAAACAGTGCTTTGTTTTATTGAACTTTGGTGCAGGTGCTAGTAGGGTGTCGGGAAATTCTGAAACATCTATTACTGCAACAAAAGCCTTATTCCAGCAATGGAATAATCCAATTACATTCAGGGAAATAGTGGAACTACTGGGAGGCGAAATAGTGGATGATGAAGATCAGGCCGATTTCGATTTCAGCTTGAGTATATTGAAAAAAGACAGTTTCATAAACGTATTCAAAGAATAGGCAGAATTGATACCATACTAAACTTGCTCGTTCTTATAAGCCTAACAGCCAATCCCCCTGCTATCGCGAGCGTCCTCGCTCGTAACTACAGACTACAAATAAGCATTTTCAATCGCTAACCCTAATTAGCGTCAAGCCCCGCTAGTGCGAGCTTGTAGCTCGTATTACGCACCTCAAACTAGCTAAACCTAAGGCATCATCTCCAATGGGTCACGGCGGCTATCAAATACATCGGTAACATAAATGGTGTCACCTTCTATTCTGTAAATGATCTTGTATCTACCTACAACTGATCTTCTGTAAATGTAATTGGAGCTTATATAAGTTTCTATAGCAGCCTTATGGGGAAACTTAGTCAATTGAATAATGGCTTGGTAAATATTCTCTAGCACACCCTCGGCAATAGTTGGGCTAGCTTCTAACCATAAATAGTCATAGATCAATTCCAACTCCAGTTCGGCATACTGGGTAATAACTAGCTTCATTTCCGTTTAGCCCTTAACCGTGCATAAACAGTATCCACATCACTAACCCTTCCAGCATCAATATCTTGTTCCGATCGTTCGGCACGTAAGGTCAAAGCCGTGCGCATTTGGCTATCGTGTTGTGCTTTGCTAAGTAGGTGGTAAATAGCCTGTAGTGTAGCGTTATCTTCCTCGCTATTTATCAGTTCGTGTAGTTTTTTCTTTACCTCTTGCGTACTCATTACCTAAAAATAAGGAATGTGGAAGAAATTTTTGTTTCTAATGAAAGCTATACTCCCCAACCACCTGATCAAGTCTAGTATCTAGGCTCTAACTTCTAGTATCTAAACATAAAACCCTTAAATTTGCACACGCAAAAAACGGAGTAAAAACCATGTTCGAGAATTTAAGTGAGAGACTGGAAGGTGCCTTTAAGACCATAAAAGGGCAGGGGCAAATAACCGAGATCAACATTGCTAGTAGCCTAAAGGAGATACGCCGTGCGCTGGTAGATGCGGATGTGAACTACAAAATAGCCAAGGAATTTACCGATACGGTAAAGGAAAAGGCCATGGGCGAGAAGGTACTTACTGCCTTGCAGCCTGGCCAGTTGATGGTGAAGATCGTGAAGGACGAGCTAGTGGCCCTAATGGGAGGCGAGCATGCCGAGATGGAACTGAAAGGCAACCCAGCTGTGATATTGATCGCGGGATTGCAAGGTTCGGGTAAAACGACCTTTACGGGTAAGCTGGCCAGCTACTTAAAAAGCAACAAAGGCAAGCGACCACTATTGGTAGCGGGTGATGTATACCGCCCAGCAGCAATTGAGCAGCTAAAAACCCTAGGTAAGCAAGTAGGCGTAGATGTATATACCGAAGAAGAAAACAAGAACCCCGTACAGATAGCCACCAACGCGATAAATCACGCGAAGGTGAATGGTTTTAATCTAGTGATAGTGGATACCGCTGGTCGCCTAGCGGTGGATGAGGCGATGATGAAGGAGATAGAGCAGGTGAAAGCAGCTGTTCGTCCTGACGAGACCCTTTTTGTGGTAGATTCCATGACGGGGCAAGATGCGGTGAACACCGCCAAGGCCTTCAACGAGCGCATTGATTACGACGGAGTTGTATTAACCAAACTAGATGGTGATACCCGCGGTGGTGCGGCGCTATCTATTAAGTATATAGTTGGTAAGCCCATTAAGTTCGTAGGTACGGGCGAGAAGATGGATGCCCTAGATGTGTTCCACCCCGATAGGATGGCACAGCGTATTTTGGGTATGGGTGATATCGTATCATTCGTAGAACGCGCCCAGCAGCAGTACGACGAGAAGGAAGCTAAGCGCTTGGAAAGTCGTATCCGTAAAAACCAATTCGACTTCAACGACTTCTTGGGTCAGTTGGCACAAATACGTAAAATGGGTAACCTGAAAGATCTACTAGGTATGATACCCGGTATGGGCAAGGCCATGAAAGACATCGATATTGACGATGATGCCTTTAACAAGATAGAGGCCATTATACTAAGCATGACACCTACTGAGCGCGAAAACCCCGACCTAATGAACGGTAGCCGCCGCAAGCGCCTAGCCGATGGTAGCGGAAATAGCATTCAAGAAGTGAACCAATTCCTCAAGCAGTTCGATCAGATGAAAAAGATGATGAAGAGCATGAGCAAAATGGGCGGCGCTGGCTTGATGAAGAACATGCCATTTGGCAGGTAGTGTTTAGTCAGTAGTCTTTAGGTATGCCATTATTTATGCTATTGCAAAAGATGGTAAAGTAGTGGTGAATGCCTACACCCAATACAAATACGGCAGGGGTCAAGTAACTACAGAAAAATGTTGCTGATACTAAACTAAGCCCCCAATTCCACAGGGTCGGCAGGCATGGTGAAAAATACTGTTGCTCCTTTGCCTACTTCGCCTTCGGCCCACACGCGGCCATCGTGCTTGTTGATGATACGTTTTACAATAGCCAGGCCTACACCCGTACCCTCAAAGTCATCGGCGCCATGTAGGCGTTCAAATACCATGAATACCTTATCTACAAATCGCATATCAAAGCCTACGCCATTGTCTTTTACGTAGTAGACTATATCGTCGCCATCGTTGTAACTAGATAGCTCAATTAGAGCTTGGTCTTGCGTGCTGCTGTATTTTATGGCATTGGCTATCAGGTTGGTAAGTACTTGCTTCATCATACCACGGTCGCCTTTGGTGGGTAGCATGTCATGTACTTCAAAGCGGGTGTCGTTGTCCTGTTTGTAATCAGCCAATTCGCCGATAACTTCATGGGCAAGGTATTCCATATCCATCAGGTCTATCTCTACCTTTTCTCTACCTACCTTGCTGAATTCCATGATGTCTTTTATCAGCTGAGCCATCTCGTGTATACATCGGTCAATGGAGTAGATGTATTCTAAGGCCTCTTTATCCAGTTCATCGCCGTACTTATTCCGAAGTAGCCCGCTGAATATACTGGCTGCTCGCAGTGGCATCCGCAAGTCATGCGATACAGTATAGTTAAATGCCTCTAGCTCAATGTTAGCATTGGTCAGCTGTTGGGTACGTTCAATTACTTTCTCTTCCAGTTGTTCATTCAGTTCGCGGATGCGGTTCTCGGCTTTTTTCTTCTCGGTAATGTCTTTCACCATCGCCAAGCTATATTCTGGCTCACCTGCTACGTCGAACAGAATGGTTACAGCTACTAAAGCCCAAACTGTACTTCCATTTTTAGCTACAAATCGCTTCTCTATTTGGTAGCTGCGGCGCTTGTCGCTCATTACCTCGTTAAAGAGTTTCAGCTCGGCTCCTACATCATCTGGGTGGGTTATTTTGAACATATCCAGCTCTTGCATTTCTGGTTTATCGTAACCCAGCGTTTCACAAAAGGAATCGTTGAATTCAGCCAGTTTTAGCGATCGTGCATCAGCCAATACGATACCAATTTGTGCTTGCGAAAATATCTTACGGAATTTCTGTTCACTGGTGTTCACCGCCTCTTCGGCCATCATGCGTTCGGTAATGTTCTGCGACACTACCATTATCTCGTCAATACTACCGTCGTCGCTTTTAATAGGTATGGCACTTAATAGGTAATGCTCGTTGTTATGAAATGGTATCTCAAAACTTCTAGGCTCTCCTTTAAATACCAAGCCGTAATTGCGTTCCATTTTGGCTATTTGGTCGGCCCTATGTATGGTGCTGATGTGCTTACCTTTAAACTCTTCAGCCTCCATGCCTATTTTCTGTAGTTCCGTTCCAGCATTAAATACGTAGCGCAGGTCTTTATCTAGAATAAAGATGGTGCCATTAGGGAAATTCTCTGCTAAGGTTCTGTATAGTTTTTCGCTTTCGCGAACGCGTATTTCTGTTTCTTTTTGCCCAGTTATATCTTGAAATACTCCTGCAATGTGCTGCTTATCTCTTGAGAAGAACTTGCTTCCTACTGCTCTTATCCATCTGTGTTTTCCCTTGGCAGTAACTATTTGCAGGGTCAGGTCAAATGGTTCGCCTTGCTCGGCACATCGGCTAACAGCAGCTGCAATTACAGGTCGCGAATCTTCATCATAAAAATTGATAGCTTCTTCTACAGAAGGAGTATAGCCATCGGGCACCTCATGTATTTTGCGCACCTCGTCCGACCAATCCAAGGTATTATTCTCGGTGTCGTAATCCCAGCTACCTATCTTGGCGGTCTGTTGTGCTTGGCGCAGTATCTTCTCACTCTCTACCAATCGGCGTTCATTCTCCTTCCGCAAGCTGATGTCTTGAATGAAGGAAACAATGTAGGTGCTATTGTCAATTTTTAGGGACGATGCCGCTACTTCAATTTCTATTTCCTGTCCGTCTTTACGAACGTGTTTGGTCTCGAATCGATGAGTGCCAAGGCTATAAACCTTTTCAATATTTACTTTAATAAGTTCTTTATCGCTTGGGGCTTGCAGCTTACCTGCATACATATCCAGTAGCTCTTCTGTACTGTAGCCAATAATTTCGGAGTAAGCTCTATTGGTATCTACTATTTTACCATCCTCAGCTACAATGAGGTAACCGTTCATGGCAGTGTCTAATATCAGTTGGTTACGGCGTATCAGTCGCTGTATCTCTTTCTGCTGTGCACGTCTAGCGGTTACATCCCTAAAGTTAGATACCACCGCATTAATGCTACGGTCGTTAAGTAGGTTGTTCAAGTAGGCCTCTAGCCATATAGTTCTCCCATCCTTGTGCTTAATACGAAATTGTACTAAGCGTATAGCACCAGGTTCGGT
>CAYGTK010000184.1:0-8311 GCA_964352775.1 uncultured Chitinophagaceae bacterium | reverse complement strand
GTGCCAGCATATTAAGCGAAGCAAATTTCAAATTTGGTGTAGTTATTAAAGGTTTAAAATTAGGACCAAGCGTTAGTGTTAGGGCCAATATACTCTCCAACAACTTTAGCTTTAAAACTGATGGTAACAACTACCGCATAGGTGGATTTTTAGAAGGCACCCAGAAACTTGGTAAGCACCTAACTTGGTTCATTAACCTTGCGGCTAGTTATAATGGTAACTACAGCCAAAATTTCTCGGTTGATTCTGAAGGGCTTATACAACCTGGTACTATTGACGTGCGCCACCCTATAACGATACGATTAAGTACCAGCCTTATTTACGATATAAAAGGCATGTTTGATGTATTTGTAAATGGCGAATACTTTAATATTAATAACGACTTTCCTGGCAGCTTACTATTTACTGTTGTGGATAGAAGTACCCGAACCACCTTTAAAATGGGATTAACCTACAAATACAATAGGCGATGAAAAAGCTAGGCATAATTGGCATGCTAATGATATGTAGTTTGGGCATAATGGCTCAATCGTACACTGAAGAGCGCCAAAAAGCATTAGAAGATTACTTGAATAAAGAAGCCAAATTTCAAGGCTTTTCAAATCAAGTATTAAAAGAAGTAATAGGCGATAATGGAGGTGTATTTGATACCTATGGCGATGCTATAGTGACTATTGATGTGCTTAATAAAATTGCTAATGCCCAAGATGGAGCTGCTTTAAAAACAGTACTGGAAACAGCTGGTGGTAAAGCATTAAGCAAGGCTATGCCCGACTTTGCCAACTGGCTGGGTTGGATATCATGGGCAAAAACGGGTATGGAGCTTTTTAAAAGCTTCGTGCTAGACCCCGCTATTTTAGACTTAAACTTAGATATATACATTCAGAATAGACAAGCAGGTTTAGAACCGGGCTTAGCCGTAGCCAATATTCGCTATTGGGGAGATGTTAAACTAACCTTACTAAAGGAATTTGAAAAGGAATATGGTAAACTCCCTTTCAAAGAAATTACCCCATCGTATAGAGAATTGCTACCTAAGTGGGATGTGAAGTTTGACCGATTTGTAGAGTCTTGGTTTGAACAAGAGGCTGCCAAAAAGATGATAAAAGAAAAGGCAGAGAAAGAACGCCAAGCTAAGATCGCACAACGAGATAACCTAACTGACATTATTTTGGACCTACTTCGCGCTAAGCAGGAGCAGAATTTAATGAACTTGAACTGTACTGATCGTGAAGTGTGGAGTTTTGTTAAAGATGTTTGTATATGTAAAGGTGGGTACATAACCACAACCGAAGGCGAATGCCTTACACAGGCAGAAATTGACCAGAAGAAAGAGGAAGAAAACAAGGACGACGAGGACGACGACGATGATGACGACGACGATGATGACGACGATGATGATGACGATGACGATGACGAAGAAAAGGATCCCGAAAGTAAAAATGATTGTACCGAACAGGAAGAATGGGTAGTGGCCACCAATAGCTGCGAATGTAAAGACCCCTTACTACGAAATGAAAAGGGCGATTGTGTAACTGCTGAGGAATTACAGGAAGACCTAACCAGCGACGATGATAAAAACACCTGCTTGGCGCTAAAAAATGAAACCGTACTTCGCTTAACGGCTATGATAGAATTGAAAAACGCTTACCTTGAAAACTACCTGAACTTTACCGCTCAAAAGGATAAGTTTTATAAGGAAGTGAACGACCAAGCAGCTGAGCCGTGTAACAATAACCTACTAGCATTTACCTATTACCAGGCCACTAATAGTGCAAACAATATGAATGTGCTGGAAGATGAACTAGTAGGCCAAATGATAGAAGTGGCCTATGCAATAGAGGTGTGCGAGGCATTTAAGGTAGACATAGCTGATGTAGGGCTTAGTGCCGATGTTTCTACCTGGGTATCGTTTTACAATGTAGAGGCACTGCTAGCTGAAATGTCGGGTCGCCTAGTAGAGAATGGATGCTTTATAGAAGATGTATTACAAAATGGGGAACAGACTGGCATTGGAGAAAACGACCCTAACTTTGTTGACAAAGGTGGTGCTGGCTCAGAAATTGTGGGCGATGGTAAGGATAACGATGGAGATGGCCAACAAGATGAAATACCGGTAACAGCACTTTCAGGCTTTAAAATTACTGCTGTATTGTACGATTCTGGCGGTGTTAAGGATGATGCATTTAACTTAGATATTTCTGGAATAGGGTCACTAGGATTAACACCTGCCGGTGGCTTAAGAAGCTATGGGATGAACTTAGACCGTGGTACCTACGTAGCTACCATAACCGTAGTATCTGCTCCGGACGATGCCGGAACATTCACAATCAATATTTTAGAGGATGGTGTATCCATAGCCAGTTTAACCGGAAACCCTGGTCAAGGCGCTTCTGTTCCTGTAATGTTCACCGTTAGTAGATAATTGGGAGGAGAACGATTTTTTAAGGTAGAAACAAAAAAGGCCATTACCCGCATGCAGGTAATGGCCCATACTAAAACCTAACAGTTTATTGCTTTATAAGTTTTAGAGTAGTTCGGCTTTGGCCGTTGGTTGCATTTACTAGGTAAATACCTGCTTGTAATTCGGCCAATTCAGGTAAGCTGATGGTGTGGTTACCTGCTGCGTAGTGGTTCAGTTGCTGCTGGGTCATCACTTTTCCGCTTAGGTCGGTTACAGTAATGGTCAAGTCGCCTGCTTGGGCTAGGTTTAAGTTTAGCTGGGCAGTACCTTGAGTTGGGTTGGGGTACAGTAGGGCATCTTCAAAACCGGCTACTTCTTTATCCCATATACCTACAGGATCTGGTTCCGTTGTAGTTTTCAACTTCAGAAAACCAACTTTGAACGGACCGCCATCACCTATTGTGCGATTAACTATGAATACGTCTCCATCGCCATTTCTAGCCATAAATGTTTGCGAAGGGTTTCTCGTTTGGCTATAACCGTACAATGGGCGCAACGGACCGTAGCTAACATTAACTTGGCCAGCTGGGGTTATCATCATGCTCCACGATTCATTAATACCCCCGCCAAGGCCCATTTGGCCTACCATAAGCATGTTACCATCGTCTAGTAATTCGAAGTCGTAAAAGCTTTCGCTTTGTCCATCGCCCATGTCGTCAATAAACACACCCATATCGCCAAATGTGGTGTCATATTCACCGCTTGAGTTCAATCTGATCATATAGCTATCGTTATTAGTACCAACTATTCTGGTTCCACGTCCACAGATCAATAGCGTGCCATTTAGCCCACGTTTCATTTGGGCTACTTCGTTCTCATAATTTGGTCCCGTTTCTATTTTGGTACGGCCTCCTGTGCCCCAGCTATTTACCAGTGTGGCAGTACTACTTAAGGCCATCACCTCTGACTCTCCATCAATACGAGCTACTACGTAAAAGCGATTTGGTGCTGTGCGAACTATCTGATCTATCTGCTCATAGGTACCAAAGTCGAACGTAGCAATACCATTGCTTCCAAAAGTAGGTTTAGGAGTGCCATCAGCATTGGTGCGTATAATGGTCATGTCAGCACTAGACTGAGTGTACCTCACTAAACCACCAGCTAGTATACTACCATCTGGCTCAAACGTTACCGATCGGAAAGATTCCTCATCATCAGTATCACCAAAAATGAGGTAACCGCTGTTGGCAAAGCTAGTATCGGGTATTCCATCACTAGTTAACACTACCAGCGCATAATCACCATTGCCTGATGATGTAGAACCAGCCAATACTATTTTACCATCGGCACTTATATCCATTGCACGGGCACCATCATCGGCACCTATTTGTGGATCTATCCGCACAAAACCCATGCCGCCAAAGCTGTTATCTAAGGTGCCATCAGCATTGAAACGAGCAACAAGCATATCTGAGTTGCTAGCTTCATAAGATCCTGCAACATAAATTTTTCCATCAGGCCCTGTTTTTACCGCTAAAATGTGTGAACTAGTCATCGCACCTCCTATATCGGTAAGAAGGTAGCCATCGGTTCCAAAGGTGGAATCAACTTCACCGTTAAAGTCATTTGTTTGTGCCCACATGTTGGGGGCTATAAATAGTAAGCTTATAAAAAACGTAAGTAAAAATTGAGTTGTCATTATATTAGGTTTTTAGTTTTTAGAATTCAGCTTCCGGAAGCCGAGGGCTAAACTACTAGCATACCAAAACCAATTCACACCAAGTTTTTGTATTTTTCATAAGTCGAAAAACACGATTGTAGATCTAATTAACTGACATTCAAGTATTTAATTCAAAATTATTTTAGACTTTGAGCAAGAGTGAATCCCTACTATTTAAGCTGATAAAGTCGCTAGACAAGAATGAAAAGGGCTACTTTAAGAAGCAAGCCCGCCAATATGCAAGCAAGCAAGCGCAGAATTATCTGCTGCTTTTTGATGCAATGGACAAACAAAAAGAACACGACGAAAACGCTCTAAAAGATAAGCTGGGTAGCAACCTAAGTGCCAGCGGATACTCGCAGGTTAAAAGCTATTTGTTAGATGCTATCCTACGGTCGCTAACCGATTATTACGATGGGCATTTGGTTAGTGATACCATTAACAATTTGGTAGCTTCTGCCAAGGTGCTATTTAAAAAAAGCATGGAGCTAGATGGTGCTAAATACCTTACCAAGGCAAAAGCACTGGCCCATAAGGTGGAAGATCTACAGGCTATTCTTACCATTATTAAGTTGGAGAAGCATGTGCTGGTATTGTATTATGATGAAGATTTTGATGCTAGGCGAGATATCCTATTAGATGAAGAACAGGAGGTTATTGAAAAATTGCTAACCATAAACGCAGTACAGAAAGTAAATCTGCAGTTGTTTAGCCGCTTAAAAAAGTACCGATACTTAAGAGGGGAGGATGATAAGAAAAAGGCCCAGCAATTAATAGACGCCGATATTATGAAAGGCGAAGATTGGAAAAACACCACACAAGCAAAGTTGCTTTACTATGGTGCCCACCTTTATTACCACGACCTAGTGAAGGAGAACTTAAAGGCCATGGAATATGCACAGCATATGCTCGATGCTTGGCATGCACACCCTGAATTTCTTCACGAGCATATGTTCCGTTACTTGTCCATCTTTCAGAATTTTATGAACGAATGCTGGCAGAATAGGCTGTTTGAAGAAATACCCCCTAAACTTGAAATGCTCAGGCAGTTAAAACCCAAAAGTTTAGAACTACGTAGCCGCATCTTCGAGGTGCATAGTTTAGGTGATATTATGTACCACATGTCTCCAAATAACATGCGGAGCTACCTACCCCGGATTGACACTTTTTTGGAAGAGTTGAACGCCGTTAAAGAAACCATAAGACCCAACTTACGGTGGCAGTACATTTATAATATTTCTGTTTTTTGTCTGTTTACAGGAAACTTTGACCGAGCGCTTGAATTATTGAACCTATTAGAAATAGAGGAGAATTACGACCAGGTTCATGGGCAAAAAAGTGGGGTACTTATTTTAAACTTGATGATACACTACAACCTAGGTAACACCGACTTGCTACCCCACCTTATTCGCAATACCGAACGGGCTTTTAAGAAGCATGAAATAGACGAATTGGGTTTCACCTTCCTGAAATTTATGCGACACTTGATAAATGCACCTTTGAACGAACGCAAACAGATAATGGAAGGTTATCTGCAAGAAACCATTGAATTGGAAGCTGCCAACGAAGGCAAACCATCCATTGCTCAACTGATAGATTGGAAGCTATGGCTACGAAGCCATTTGGAAGATGTGGCTATGGTAGACCTGATGGAAGAAATGGGCTTGGGCTGAAAGAACAGTTTCAACTTCCCCATAGGAAAATGAGCATGATTTTTCTCGAAGTAATAAGCCGAAAGTATTCCATAATAAGTTTTTCTGAGGTTCGACTTAAAACTTATCACTTACTACTTATAACTCTACCACCAACGCCCCATCCCAAATCTGTCATCCTGGACTCGATTCAGGTTCTGGCGATAGAAAGACGTGCAGCGCAGGAAACCAACCCCCTAACTTCTCCAAATAGAAACTCTAAAGACTGCCGACTGCTGACTAAAAAGCTAAGAGTAGGAACATGATCTTTCAAAGTAGATAGTTATCTTCCGAGCATGAAGGAAGAAGAAGCATATAACACGGAGGGGCTTAGGAAGTTAAGCATTGAAGAGTTAGAAGCTCTTATTGGTCAGAAAATACCGCCAATAGCATTAGCAAAGGTGAAAGAGGCGCTGATTATTAGATATATAAATAGTAATGTGCCTAATAAAGCAAAGCCGCTACTAGAGGATGTTTTAGACTATGCTAATACAGCAGGAGATAAAGAAAGGCTGGCAGGAGCATTGCGCCTTTATTGTGTGGTACTATATATTGATAAACAATTACGCAAAAGCCATGGACGCTGCCGAGCAAGCTTTGGCAAATGTTGATGGTATATCCAATTTCTCAAAAGCTAGAATACATAGCTCTTGCTCGGTACTTTACCGGCGGCTTGGTATGTTTGAAGAAAGCCTGAAATTTCAGCAGATCGCTTATCAAGCTTTACAAGAAGAAGGTAAAGTGGGGTACGAGGCACTATTCAATATTGCGGCTACGCTAAATAAATTGGATAGAAACAGCGAAGCTTTGCCTTACTTAGAGCAATATGAAGAACACTTTCCACAAGCTAACCCTGCTTCTAAAGTGGCTTATTTAGAACTACTTACCGTTATACACCAAGACATGGGGAATAATGATAAAGTAATGGAATATGCCAAGCGCTTTTACAACGTTGCTGAAGAGGAAAAGATGCATAAACAAATGGCCAGTGCCAAAATGTATATAGGCGATGTACTAATGGCAAAACAGCAACTTGCAGAAGCCTTTTCGCCATTGCAAGAAGCTTATGATCATCTAAAAACGTGTGAAGATCAAGAAGACCTATTACATGTAACTAAGTCGCTAGTAACATGGTACGAAGCTAGTGGCGATCACAAAAATGCTTTTCATTTTCTGAAAGAACAAAACAAGGTAGAGGCTAAGCTGGATGACAGAAAAACCATAAACAGAGCTTATAAGGTAGACCATCAACTAGAAATGGAACGCAAAGAAGCTGAGCACCAGAAGGAACTAGGCCAAGCCCGCCTAAAAACACTGGCCCACCTAGCCAACCAAATGGCCCATGAAATACAGAACCCCCTGCAGTTCGTCAACAATTTTAGTGAACTGAACTTGGAACTACTAGACGACCTAGAACAAGACCCCAAGGATACCGAAGCTATTACCGACTTGCGCATTAACTGCCAAAAAATAAAGGAACACGGCCAGCGCATCAGCAAAATAGTAACCGAACTGCAAGAGAAAACCCAAAAAGCCAAAGCCGGCGAGCTGGAGTTGGGGGACGTGGATGAGCACGATTTTAGTGGAGGTGATTTGAATAGGTAGATATTTTATAAATGGCATGGGGATAGCATCTTTACATGGCTATTATGTTGGGTTTTGAGATGTTTTGTAACACATCCAGTTTTCGTGCATCTTAACTGAAACGATTTCAATATGAAGAACCCACTACTTGTTAAAAACGAAATAGAAGCCGACTATGCACTGGTACGTGCATCTCTTTCAGGCAGCCGTGATGCTTTAAACAGTTTAATTAAGGCGCATGAGCCATTTATTTACAACGTGGCTTGGAAAATGGCGCATGATCCTAATGATGCGCTTGACCTTACGCAAGAAGTATTGATAAAGGTAATTACCAAGCTATCTAGTTTTGGGTTTAAAGGCTCTTTTAGAGGTTGGCTGTACCGAATTGTAGTCAACGAATTTTTGCAGACCAAACGAAGAAAGGGAGAAGGCGTTATTGTAAGCTTTGATCAGCACAGTGAGGGATTGGATGCACTGCCCAATCCTGAATTGACTCGGGAAGAAGAAATGGAGTACGATGAGGTAGCGAAGGAGATGCAAATCAGATGCATGTCGGCTATGCTGCTTTGCCTGAACCGCGAACAACGGTTGATATTTATATTAGGCGATGCGTTTGGTATTGATCATAACATGGGTGGCGAAGTATTCAATACTAGCCCACAAAATTTTAGGGTTAAGTTACACAGAGCCAGAAAGGAACTGAGCAACTACATGAACAATAAGTGTGGTTTGGTGAATAAAGACAACCCCTGCCGATGCCCTAAAAAGGCAAAAGCACTTGTAGAAATGGGTCAACTGGATAAGGATACGATGTTGTTTAATATTGAAACCAGAACCCGTGTAGGTGATTTTGTGGAAGAGGAACACGAGAAGTTGAGAGACATTGTTGAAGAGAAGGTTATCCATTTATAC
>CAYGTK010000183.1:0-8359 GCA_964352775.1 uncultured Chitinophagaceae bacterium | reverse complement strand
GGTTTGACTCCGCATTGGTAGTCAATGTCTGCGATTCATTTCGATAGTGAGAAAGAATGAGGTCGTCTAACTCTTTTTCATTCATAACACTTACCACCTTTTCTGCCATTTTATTCATATCACGATACGAACCTTGCAGTTTAAATGGTGGCTCCGTTCTATATTCATTAGCCATCGCTGCCGAACGGATGTATTCTTGATTGACTTTGAGAATTATATTGCGAACGGTAAATAATTTTCCTAAAATATCTAGATACTCTTTTAATTCTTCTGGTGAATGACCCGCCTCTAGCGATAGCCCTTCTTGATCATTGCTTTCCACCATTTTTATGAGCGTATACAGGTCATTCTGCGACCTACCAGAAAGCTTTCTCAAAACAGAATTAGAGGTCATTGAATTCTCAATGTAGCTCAATTTGAACACCTCATCAGTACTACCAATAATATCGCCCAGATTGTAAGTGTCGGCCCTATTGGATAACATATCTGGTATCTTGAACTGTTCACCACTTTCCGTGTAGGGGTTTCCAGCCATTACTACCATAACCTTCTTACCTCTAAAATCATAGGTCTTACTCCTTCCTTTGTATACGCCATCCATTTTCCGTTGGGCATCACAAAGGGAGATGAATTTCTGCAAAAATTCAGGGCTACAGTGTTGAATATCGTCAATGTATATCATGATGTTATCCCCCATCTCAAAAGCTAAGTTTAGCTTTTTCAATTCCTCTTTAGCATTCGCATTTGACGCTTCCTGAGGGTCTACAGAAGTTATCGTGTGCCCGATGGCAGGACCATTTATCTTCATAAAGGTAAGGCCCATTCTATCGGCCACATATTCCATCAAAGTAGTTTTACCATACCCTGGAGGTGAGATCAAAAGTAATAAGCCCATTAAGTCTGTACGCTTATTTTCTCCCGAAGCACCTATTTGTTTTGCAAGATTATCACCTATCAACGGCAAGTATACTTCACCAACCAATTTATTCCGTACAAATGAGGTAAGCACTTTTGGTTTGAATTCACTCAATCGCAACTCTTCCCGATAAGCTTCAGTGAGCTTATTCTTTTGCGAGTGAAACAAATGGAACATAGGGACTTCATCCCTTTCATAGTCTCGCATCCTTTGAATGAAGTGAATAAAGTTCAGTGTATAAGCCCCATCAATAATTATATCGTGTTGGCCTCTTAAACCTTCCAAATTTGTAATAAGGCCAGCCTTAAGCACCAGGCTTTTATCTACATCATTACGCATGAGCATAGTGGCTGCTTCATCTGCGTGGTCTTTTGAGAGTTTGTTTTGCCCTTCCAAAAAGGCATTTATCCAATTACGGATCAGTTTGAATTGTGCTGTTGGGTCTTCTTGCAGCGATCTGATAGAAGCGGTAAAGCTTTGCTGCTTGTTACTTGTTTTTAAAAACCGTTGGAAAGCTTCCCATATCTCATAAGCTGCCCCATCTATCACAAAATGGTCGTGTTCTACTAATTCGTGGAATAGATACTCTGCGGCATCTTTGTCAAGGCCTTCAGGAAAAAGCTTGGTTTCCTCAGCAAACACCTTTATACTATGCTGTATATCTGCGATCAATCCCTCAAACTCGATCGTATCAGGAAAAACTTTTAGTATTAGACCAACACCTTTAAGTCGGTGGTCTAGCAATTCTTTAAGCTCTTGAGCTGCGAAATGGGCCCAATATAAGCTGGCGCAGCTTCTGGCACTTGGCGAATAGCGAAGTAATCCCGCATTTATATGCTGACTTAATAATGTTTCTAAGATCAAGGCTGCATCATGGTCATGCACTCCCTTTACATATCCTTCCGTATATCGAGGGGCCATGAAACGCTGTACCTCAAGCACTAAGTAAGCAAAAGGAAGTTGATGTAATGCTTGAATGGATAAAGCTTTTTCTTCTTTGTTTACCGAACTAGCTTCTTTAAATAATTGATATGCCAAATACTCTGAACGATAAATGCTATCATTCTCAGAAACCAACTCCTGTGCCCACACAGAACGAGTATTCTCTAAGCTTTCATCTATTATTCTTTCAAAAAAGTTAGTACTGGTTAAGTGATAATACAATTGGTCTTCTCGCTCTACTACAGTTAAGTCAAGCGGCTGTGTATTTATATTGAAATGATGCTTGCCTAGGGTAATGGTATTCTCACCCTTTTGGAACAGTTCCTTTTTATCGCGCAACTGGCGTAGTGCATCTTCTTTAGCAGATTTCAGCATTCCACGCACATCCTCCGACCTAACATTATCTCCTAATTCTGCTAACTGAGAGGCAATAGTGCTCACCTTCTCTACCATAAGGTCAGAAGCGTAATAACCATTTATATCAGCAGCACTACTAAATGAATTCATTCTGGAGGAAATCACTTTTAGAATTCGTTTCGCAGAATTCTCAAGTGTGGTAGCCCGTTTACTAAACTGCTCTTGTAGGCTTACTTTTCTGCTTTCAAAAGCATTATATACCTCCTCTCGCTTTTCCGACAACACTTCTATCAAGTCATCGAACTCGGCAAATCGTCCATCTAATTCTTCTAGCTGAACCATGAGCTTGTTTACATACTCTTCACACTTTTCAGGTGTAGTACATAGGTCTAAGAAATTGATGACCGATTGATCAATAAGTTTCAGTTGAGCACCGAACTCGGCCTTGCCTTCTACACCTGAAAGTTCTTTACGCTTTTGTTTTAACTGGGCACGAAGTTGATTGAAACGAGAGTAAACTGTAGAGATGTCGTCAATTATCTTTGTGGTCTGTGTAGCATCTTCGATCTTTAGATTAGATACTATATCGATCAACAACTCTAGTTCTTTGGAAGTTGCCTCCAGCAAAGCTTCCACCTCTTTTGCCTGAGCTACTTTTTCTACCGCCTCTATCTGGTTACTTATCTCGTCAACCTTCTTTTCATAGGGTTCTAAAGAATTATTTCGAAGAAGGAATCGAACACAATCGTTAGAAAGTTTCTTAGCTAATTCACTTAGTTTTTCTTCGTATTTCTCTACAACTTCCAAGTCAACATATCGCAGTTCCCGAAGTGAAACTACTTCACCACGTTGCTTGCGCAGTTCTCCTAGTAGAGATACAAATTGATCAATGTTCTCTCCAACTAAGTGCTTCACCCGCTTTATAAGGTCGTCCGCGGACTTACTTACCCCATTAACTTTGTCTTTGGTGCTTTTCCTTATTTGGACAACTTTCTCGTACTCCTCCAGGGCTACACCAGCAGTTTCGCGAATTCCTTCTAGGGGTTCCGTTAATTGATGGACCTCTTTCTTATTTAGCCAATGGTAGGAATCTAATACTTCATTCGACTTCTTAACTAGGTCTATATATAGGTCTAGATAAGTATCTCCTTTATCTACCAATGTTATCAACTCGTTACACTCCGCCATTGCTCGAACAATGTCTTTGTTGCCGATCTTATAAAGTTCTGAATCTGTATGTTCCGTAGTAACATGGTCTGGGCCAGTAAATGGTGTTTGCCATATCTGAAGCGCGTGGTGTTTCTGCTGCTGCTCTTCCGATCGGAAGAATATCATCTCTCCATTCTCAAAAAAGGAAAAACCATTACAAGTTATCGGTGTCTCTACCTGTTGTTCAATGATGTTGTAAACCAATAGCAAATAAAGACCCGTACTCTTATTGTAGAAAGCGAATAGGTGGTCTTCACCATTAGGAGAAGGTATCCGCTTTTCAAAGAGCATCCCTTCCAGCTGCTTTTCAAAAAGCTTGAATTCGCCAGACTGTAGATAGAAACCATTTGCAAAAAGTATCCCTTGATCATCAGGCAAGAGAATACATGAACCCTCCAAGGCATCTATCCTTATTGCCTCATTTACCTTTTCATTGAAGACGATATATCTAAACTTCTGCTCCTGATAAGGTCGGATCTTAAGAACCACGAGATTACCTACAAGCGCATAAAATATCTCTGCATCGTCTAGGGTCTGGTCTACATCATCTACTGGCTCAGCGTAAATACCGTAGCCAGTATCGGTATTATCCTCCACTTTAATGGTAAGGTCTCCGCCAACCGTTTCAACAAATACCTTTTCCTCAATAGAGATGTGTGGGTGCAATCCATCTCGATGCATATCACGAGTAGCCTTGGTCCATTTGAACTCATGTTGTTCAGGGTAGACTACCTCATGTTCACTTCTATTATCAATGTATTCTAGCTTATCGCCTTTCACCAACCATTTAAAGGCCTTGATATCTTCCACGGTTTTTCCAATCTGAAAAACAAAGTATAGGTAAGGGCCAATTCTAGCGAATTTGGTAAAAACAGTATCGCGATAGTACTTGTAGAGATTGGCAAAATCAGTAACAAATTGCTGGTCGTTTATCAGCTCATTACCTGGGTGGTGAAATTGATGATCGTTGAATTCGTAAACGCCAAACACATCTTCTAAATGCGTATCGGTGCGCAAACCCATGTGCACGTTATAGCCAAAAATGATCCTATTACCTATCGGCACTAGATCCCGGGCAATACAATTATGCGTTGTGGTAAGGCGCTCTGTAGCCAGTAACTTGGAATCCATCGACCCAAAAACCGACCGCCGCTCTTCGTTCAGTAGGTTCAAGCGTTCACGTAAAGTAGAAGCTTGCTTTTGAATACGCCCCGTGAGTATCTCATAGGTACCGCGTTCTAGTTCCGCTCCTGCTCTAGGTGTCTGCCCGTTTTCCTTTCTTTCCTCTTCTGCCATCCGTTATTCTTCCTTCATCGTGCTTGGAATAGATCGTACTCGACTTATAGGTTTATATCCCCTACTCGCTTGTTATCAAAGCCTAAGCTCTTAGCCATGTTCATTAGGCTTCCTAACAACCCTCGCTCTGATTCATCATTAGAACGACCAGCCATTTTAGCTATCAAAGCCGCGATACTCAAGTTCTTTATGTCTTCGGAGCTAACACCGAACTTGTCGATCATCTCTCGCATGTTGGTCTGGAAATCGCCGGTACCATCTATAGGAATTAAGGCCTCTCTTACTTGAGATAAGGTTTCGCTGTTATCTATTATACGATCAACCGATTTACCCTTAGTTATTGAACCAATTATCTGATCGAAGAACATGGTCTCTCCACCAACAATATCAATGTTGGCAGCTTTCAATGCCTCGCCAATAACCTCAGCCTGGGCTTCTGCAATATCTTTCTGAATATTGATGCGAGCAAGATCAATTGCTTTCTCTTTATCTAATTTCAGCTTAAATTCTTCGTGATCTTTTCCAACACCATCTAGCTTCTTCATTGCTTCCGCCTTATCAGTAATACCTTTAGCTTCAGACACACCTTTCATTTCTATCACCTTAGCTTCCGCCTCACCTTGTGCGGCAATTACATCAGCTTCAGCTGCTCCACGTTTTTTCTCTGCCTCTGCTTTAGCTTCGATTCCTTTGGCTTCTGCAAAAGCAGTTTTCTCTATTATATAGGCTTCTACTTCACCTTCTCGCTCTTTGGCTTGTGCTTTCGCTTCCATTACTTGCGCCTCTGATAATCCCATCGCCGCATACTCGGCTGCTTCAGCGTCGGCAAGAGTCTTTCTAGCCTCACCATCTTTTACTGAAGCTTCTTTCCGGGCATCAGCTTCTATCAATAGCTGTTTAGCATAAAGTTCTGACGCATCCTTTGCTGCCTCAGCCTCTTTCACCTTCTCAACCAAGTTGCTCTGTGCTACTTTTTCCGCATCTACTATTGCTACTTGCTTCTGTCTGTCAGCCTCTTTGAAGGCGCGAAGGTCTTTGATCTTCTCTTCCTCTTCCACTACAGATTTCTCAACCATCACACGCTCCTTGATCACATCTTGAATATCTTTCTTCTCTATCTCAATGGCTTTCTCCTTCTCGATCTCCGCTAAGGTTACAATACGCTCTCGCTCAGTTACTTCAAGCATACGGTCTTTTTCTACGCGCTCGGTTTCTACAGCTTCTGTACGTTCTTTGTTCTTCCTAGCTATTATTATCTGGCGATCTTTGTTTTCCTCTGCTACTTGTACTTCTTCTTCTTGAGATACTCTTGCTTTTTCAGCTTTTAACTTCTCTTCATAGGCAACTTTATTGGTCTCCGCTCCTTCGCGAGCTCTAATATTGGCTATCTCACGCCTCTGCTTTTCTTCTTTCTCTGCTAGTTGCTTCTCTAATTCTAAAATGGCTTCTCTAGCCTCAACATCTTGTTGCTTAATGATCTTTTCCTCATCGCGTTGTATCAAGTTAGCCTTCACCTTTTGCTTTGCGGTAAGATCAATGATTTTTTTCTTACCCTCTACGTCTAAGATGTTATCATCTTTTAGGTGCTCTAAGGAAGTCTGCTCCAAGTAATCAATAGCACAATCTTCTAAAGAGTAACCATTCAAGTCGGTACCGATAACCTCAATTATTTCATCACGGAATTCTCTACGAGATTCGTATAATTCAGAGAAATCAAATCGTTTACCTACGGTTTTTAGAGCCTCTGAGAATTTTGCCTCAAATAGATTAACCAAAGTTTCGGTATCCGCAGCACGTGCGCAACCAATTGTGTCGGCTACTTTTCTGATATCGGCTTGCTCTTTGTTCACACGAACGAAGAACACTACTTTGATATCTGCACGCATATTATCTTTACAGATCAATCCATTTACTGTAAGTCGGTCAATTTCTATTTTACGAACAGAGATATCCATTATCTCAAGTTTGTGTACTACAGGCACCACGATAATACCTCCATCATAGGTCACTTTTGTACCGCCAAAACCTGTTCTTATCAATGCTTGACCGGTTATAGCTTTCTTGTAAAAAAGCTTGAAAAGCATGATAATAGCGATGAACAAAAATGCGCCTATCACTAATATTGCCATAAGGACCTGAAAACCTAATTCCTCTATCATTTACTGGGTTTTTATATGTTAATTGTTTTTTTAATCAAATAGTAGCCTTCATCAGGTCTTTCACCCACCACCTCTATATCGCTATTACGCTCTATTTCAATTCCTCCGATGGACTTTACATTTATTCTTAACGATGAATTTTCTACAATTATCTCTGCTTGACCAAGTCTATCTCCTTTCAAGGGGGTCATGGCTTTACCAGTACGACCTAAGTAGTCCACCGCTTCAGCGTAATTAGACTTTATCTTGCGGTATAATCGCGCGATAGGGGTCGTTATGATCTTTGTAATAAACAAACTCCCTACAAAATTAGCTAGGAGAAATACTGCAGCCAAATTAAGAGAACCATCATTCAAATAATAGTTGCTTAGTATCGATATCGCCCACATACAGGTTACTAGTACCGTGAGGATTATCATCAATGGAGCCTCGCCCACATTAAAAAATTGTAGGGTCGAGATCCAAAAGCCTCCTCCAACAGTTGCACCATCGGCGCCGTCAGCATCTACATCCAGATCAAGGTCTGCATCCAAGTCCACATCCATATCTGCATCAAAATCAAAATCAAGTGATTCAATATCTAAGCCGCCAATTATCACTAGCAACCAGTACATAAGTAACAAGGCTAGTAGCACCGTTAATACGATGTTCTCTGTGGCAAAAGCTTCTTGAAATAATTGATTCATGTCTATCTGCAAATAAGTCTTCTCTAAATTGGCTATTTATCTAAGCCCATCTTTCTTTTTAAAGCTTCTAACTCGGAATCTGCACTTGCCGAAGACCCATCTAGAGCTCTATCAATGTCAGCATCAACAGTTCGGCTTTCGGTAGCTATTTCGCGATATGATTCTGCTAAAGCTTCTTCTTGAGCTACTTTTTCTTTCATTCGCTCCAGCATGGAAACCGTGCTGCTGCTATCTATCTGGGCTAACTGCTTGTTCAGGTTCTTTTTTGCCTTACTTACTTTGGCCCTTGCCTTTAGCGTACGCAACTCATTCTCCCACTTACTAATGTTAGACCTGATGATCTTCACATTTTGTTCCAATTGGGCAACCGAATCATTATACTTCACTTGCTCTCCTTCGGCACGCTCAACGTGGCTGTAACTTTCTTCCTTTTTTATCAAAGCCTCTTTTGCTAACCTATCAGCTTCTGAAGCATCTAAGTCGCCCTTTTGAGCACGCTGCAAAAGTAACATTGCTTTTTGCTCATAATCCTCAGACTTGCTCACCATTTCTTCCATTTCGGTTTTGGAACGAATGGCCAAAGCCTTTACCTGAGCTAGAGCTTCTAGGCTTTTGTCTAAGTCTTGCTTCATATCCCTAATGCCCTGCTCGGTCATTTTTATTGGGTCTTCCATTTGACTTATTGCAGAATGTGCTTCTGACTCACCTATTTTGAACAAACGCTTAAATATGTTCATGACTTTTATTTTTATTGTTTTGAGAAGCGAATGATATTCTCGCTATACTCACTCAGC
>CAYGTK010000182.1:6914-8424 GCA_964352775.1 uncultured Chitinophagaceae bacterium | reverse complement strand
ACCTTAGCTCGTAATACCCAGTTTTAAATTTTTCCTTTTCATGCCTTTCGTTTAGCTCATCGAGCACTTCTTTCAAGAAAGACATAGGTGGTAACTTGTCAGGGGTCTTTTCTAGCTTGCTTACCAACTTTGTGAGTAGATCTTCATAGCCCAAGTAGTTTGGCCCCTCTTTTAAGTAATTACGAAGATTACGACCAATATTATTCAAGTTCATGTGGCCGTTCCCATAGTGGCAAAAGAACTCCGCCACCCTACAAAAACTAGTTAAATACATCTGGATCTTCGCCTTTTCATCCATATAATGGTTTATCCAATCTAAGCAATTGCTATAGTCTTCTAACAAAAAGAAGCAGACCATATTATTATACTTCAAACCAAGCCTTTTTTGAACCTGAATAAGTTTCCCATATCTGTTTAGCTCCTTTTCTACTTGAGGTACCATTTTAGTAAGAGTTGGTAATTCTGCTTTCCCCAAGTAAAAAAGTTGTTCTACTTGTCTTAGATTTTGTAGCACTAAGGCTTGCTCATAAATGCTTTGTTTTTTTGGTTGAGATATTTTTGATGTCCACTTTATGAATTCATCCTTATCCATGTTACGATATGCATGGTTGAGGTAGTTGGAGAGTTGAACTAAATATCGTTGCTTATAATACTCTCTCATATACTTATTAGACTCCCACAACTTCACTAATTCTAGATGTTTCTCATTTGTTTCTTTACTTCTTCCATTGAATTCAGATTCGAGAGCTTCGAAAAGTAGTAAAAGAGTATTGGCTCTAAAGGAATGTACTTCTGTTAACTTGGTTTTTTTCAGAACATCCATCTCTTTAGCTTTCCTTTCCTTAGAATAGCCCGTTTTTCCTGTATTTATCAAGAATGCTTGGGAGTATTTTGCTTGTGGGGCGTGAAGGTTCTGCATCTGAAAAAAAAGATTCTTTATCTCATTTTGAATTAGTCTAGTTTTTTCTACTACTTCTTTAACTGAATTGTGTAACACGAACTTACGCTCCCAGTTAAGTAGTTTTATTAAGAGGGTGAATTCTTCCACCGCTATAACTTTTCGTTTCAGCTGTGTGAATTTTCTCCAAGCGAGTTTGGACTCTCCTTTTTGATAAATGACAGTAATATCAATAAATTCCTCCTCTAGCTGTAACGAAGGCATATCTGATCGATAGAAACCTCGTAATGCTGAAACAATGCCATCAAGTATCCTTGTCTTTTCTACGGCCCAATTATTTAGTAGTGGTGATCCTTTTAGTTTTTTCCTCAGATCATCATCATTGAAGACAGACATATGTTCAATTGCTTTGAACATCTTGTCATATTGCCCACCTTTTTTAGGATTGGTAAAGGCACTTAATTTAACATAGCGCTTCTCGCTGGCACTTAAAGAATGAATTAAACTATGAAGATGTTCAGACATTTTTGCTTTAGGGTTGAAAAGTAAAATTCAGCTTAATATGCTGAAAATCAGTTTTTTACATGTTTAAAGTAAGCAGAAGTTGAACTT
>CAYGTK010000182.1:0-6904 GCA_964352775.1 uncultured Chitinophagaceae bacterium | reverse complement strand
TGAAAATATAGTGAACATAGTGTTTCCCTGCAAAAAAGATGTTGCCGATAATTGTATAGTTGCGTAGAGATGGAAGGAAATGGGGCAACATGAATACAAATGGCAAATTACCCTATTTCTACCAGAACGATAGAAATAAATGCAAGTGGAGAGCTCAATATTATTGATCGCTCTACTAGTTCTTTGATAGACACTATTGACCTGACAAAGCTGAAGGCTAACTTCTCGAAGTCAGGAACAGATTTTTCTGTAGTTGGTACATCTGATGACCTTGAAGGAGCTTCAAAGTTCAGTGACACCGCACTATCAGAAAATTCTGTTGGCTTGGATACAAACTTTTCGCTTACAAATGTAGGTAATGAGGAAGATCTAAGTTTCATAAGTCAGGAAGTTCAAATAAGATTAGTTTCTGGCACGCTGTTAGAATTTTGGCGGGCTGAGTAATTATAAGGAATGCCGTTCCTACAAATTTAGAAAGAGAACTGCGATTAATTTCGTAGCCACTGGTTTTTGCCCCCCGTTGCCTCGGGGGGCATTTTTGTTTTAGCTATTTGCTAATTTCACCCTATGCCACTAAAACTAGATTATAACGCTCCCGTAATATTAACCTTCGCCTTGGTCTGTGCCATTGTGTATGCCATTGATGCCTATACACCAGTAGACTTGACCCCATATGTATCTATCGGTGGGTCGTTCAACTTTAGCTCTCCCATTGAATACCTGCGCTTATTTACCCACCCAATAGGGCATTCTAGCTGGGACCATATTTTGAATAATATGATATTCGTGCTTCTTCTAGGGCCTATTATAGAAGAGAAGTACGGCGGTCAGCGCTTACTAGTTATGATGCTGGTAACCGCTTTAATAACAGCAATACTTAACATAATCTTCTTTCATACAGGCTTGCTTGGCGCAAGCGGCATTGTGTTTATGCTGATAATACTGGCCTCTTTCGCAAACTTCAGGAGCGGCAAGATCCCTATTACTTTCATCTTAATACTAGTGTTCTTTATTGGGAAGGAAATATTCGACAGTATTCAGGCCGATAATGTGTCGCAATTTGCCCATATTCTCGGGGGTATATGTGGAAGCTTGTTTGGGTTTACACGAGGCTTGAAAGGCTGATCAAACGGCTTTTATCATGTGGTAACCTCGCTGAATAAATCCCTCGCGGATGTAAAAACGTACCGCAGCGTAATTATCTACGTAGGCATCTAGCACTATTTTTTTACAGTTCTCCTGCTTAGCTATTTCTTCTAGCTTCTTAAGCATTAATGTACCAATACCTCTGCCTCTATACTCTGCAAGCACTACCACATTATCCATATCTAAGTACTTGCCACACCATAATCTTGTATTTAACCAATAGCCAGCTATACCTATACATTCCTCCTTATTGAAAATGGCAAGTTGTGCATAGGTATTAGGTAGCATACCATCTAATAGTTCGCTGTAGGTTACCGCATCAATATCTGGGTAAAGTGTTTGTATTACAGGTAGGTGTTGTAGCATTTCTGCTTTGCTAGTAAGTTGCTTAAAAGTATACATGGCCGAAAGTTAAGCACAAAAAAAGGGCGACCGAAGTCGCCCAATGTTAAAAAACTAAGGTAAAGGATATTTAACCTAGTAATGTCTGTTCACGTCGGGCTTTGCCGTCTGTTTAAAATCTTCCTTTTTTACCATCTCTTCTTTACCTAAGTAGGTCCACACAATAGGGAAGGTGTATTTATCAAACACCTTATTGAGTTGCCCCAAAGTTAATTTAGAAACACGTTCGCGTAAGGCACCTTCTAATTCCCAGCCACCAGCTAATTCTGCAACACCCAAGGCATTTGACTGTGCTGCAGATGATTCTAAGCCCATATAATATTGGGTAAGAAAGGTGGCTTTCCTATCTGTTAATTGTTTTTCCTTGAAGCCGTTCTTTTTGATGTCATCCATTATGCTTACCATAACTTCAATAGACTGCTGTGGGTCGGTTGTAGAGATATATACCACGCTGTAAGGATTACGTATTACACCAGTAGAATAAAACGCTGATGGTGCGTAGGATAAACTGCGCTTGGTTCTTAACTCTTCAAAGAACACGCCACGTAAAATGTTCATGGCTATGCGCATAGCCACACCCTCTTCTTCACTCATAAGCGGGGCACTCATTACACCACGTAAGTAATTAGTTGCAATGTCTCTATTTTCAATATGCACACTACCTTCGGTAATTATTTTTCTCTTTTCAGCTTTAAAGGGTGTACCCATTGGTAATTGGGCAAGTGTAGCTTCTACTTTAGCGCGAATGTCTGCCTCAGAAACATTTCCCACTACCACCAAAAAGCAACGTGCTTTTCCAAGAGTTCGCAGATAGTAGCTCTTAACAGCTTGTAAGGAAATGTTCGGAATGCTTTCTACACTTCCGTCGGGCTGTTTAGTGTAGTCGCTATTACCAAATGCATTTTCCATGGCTAGTGCTCTTAGTCTAGCATCAGGGTCGCTATCATTCTGCTTTGCATTGGCAAGCATTTGCTCTTGTACTATCTTAAATTCTTTAGCATCGAACAAAGGGTTCATTATAGCATCCGCAAAAAGATCCCAAGACTTATCCCAGTATGGCTTTATGCAGGTCATACTCATAGTGCCATTGTCGTAGGTGGATTCTCCGAAGTAACTGGCGCCCATGCTCTCCGCTGCTGCATTAAAAGTAAGTTTATCCATGCTTTCGGTTCCGCCTTGCATGGCTAACATAAAAGCTAGTGCTTCAATACCTTCCTGGGTACTGGAGTAGTTTGCGGTCCCTCCCTCTACAAATAACCGTACCGAGATGACATCCTTAGGCGAGGCTTTATAAATGACTTTTAACCCGTTAACATCCATCTCTTTCACATCATCAGAAGCAAATGCTAACGAACTTAAGGCGATAGCTATGCTTAGTAGTATTATATTTTTCATGGTCTTCGGTTTATTGGTCTATTGAATAAGACTTCAAGTCAGTAATGCCCATTTGCTCTTTCATGCCTTTGGTTAAAAGCATACCTGTAGCGTGGGGCTTTTTCTTAATGTAGGTACTAACATATCTATTGATGTCTTCTCTACTCACTTCTTTCAACTTGTCTACATAACTGGTATAGTATTCAATAGAGGCAGAAGCCCACCAGAAAGTAACGGTATGCACATGTTGAGAGGTACTTTCTTTACCATATATCTCGCTTATAGCTAAGAGCTCTTTTGCTGTTTCTAGCTGCTCATCAGTATAATAATCAGGTGAGTCCCATTGATCGATATGTTCTTGGAGAACCTTCATGGCTTTCTTCGCTTGACCTGGTGCTGGTACTAAAAATAGGCGAATAGGACCTGTATGCTTACAAGTTTGGTAGCTAAGCTGAACTTGAAGCGCTAAGCCAGCATCTACCAAGTCGCGTTGAAGTTTAGCATTGGTTTGCCCTAAAATAAAAGAGAATACATCAGCAGCATAAGTAGCATCAATATCATTTCTAGTATCAGGACCGTGCCATGCATACATCACTATTGGTAGTTGAGCATTTTCGTTTTCGGTCAGAAAATATTGATTCTCTGTTAGTGGGGTGAATTCAGGAATTGGCCATTTTTCAAATGGATCAAAATCTGCTGGTTCCCAATCGCCAAAAATTTCCGCTACTTGAGCGAATACCTTTTTATGATCTACAGCACCAGCTACAGCAATAATGGAGTTGTTAGGATAGTAATACTTCGATTGAATGGTACGCATCTTTTCCGCCGTAGCCGTTAAAATGATATCGTGATCGCCAATGGTATTCTTTCTACTGAAATTTTCTCCCCAAAGTACTTTAGACATATCTTCTTGTAAAAAGTATACAGGGTTTGACTCTGCACGTTGAAATTCACCATCTACCACAGGATTTTCCTTTTTCATCTCTTCTTCTAAGAAGAGCGGATATCGGATAGCTGAGTTCATAAAATCGAACCCTTCTTTTAGCTTGTCATTACCAAGTGTGATAAAGTAATTAACGCGCTCATCAGAGGTGGTGCCGTTAAAACTGATACCTAACTCACGTACACGCGCCATAAATGCCTCTTGCGATGGAATGTCTTTATTGGCCTTGAAGAACATGTGCTCGTATAGGTGTGATAGCCCATCGTACTCTGGTGATTCTGTGTAAGCTCCATTATGCACAGCTATTTCAATGGTAGCTAGTGGCACGCTTTGATCTTCTATTACTAATATCTCTAAACCATTAGGTAGAGTTGTGAAGTAATAATTCTCAGGAAGGTCTTTCGCCATTTTAGAGGCGGCAGCATCGTCTTTTTCCAGTTTATCTACAGGTACATCAGCTACCTTGTCGGCTCCTGCTTTAACTGGGTCTTTTGCACCAGCCTCGGCACCCGATCGGCTACAGCTAAAAGCCAATGCCGCTATTGCAATGAGGAATACTATTCTCTTGAACATGGATGTGTTTTAGTTAAGGAAGCCTGAAATTACACAGATGCATTTAGCTTAACGAATACCTTCGACCAAAAAACTGCTTTTTTCGATAAGGACGACATTGGTATATCTACAATTCACCTTGTAAGTTTTACAGTTCATCGGTTTTTGCTGGTTCATACATGCTCTATAGTTGAGTTTTGCCATCGTATCATTAAAAAAAGAGAATATGAAACGACTCAACACATTTATCTTCTTGCTTCTGGTAACAACGGTATTATTTGCTCAAAACAGAACGCAAACTGTAAAAGGGGTGATAAAGGATCAACAATCGCTCAGCCCGGTCGCTTTTGCAAACGTTGTTATTACAAGCACCGATCCTTCTATGGGAACTACTACTGATATTGACGGCTACTTCCGCTTAGAGAATGTTCCAGTAGGTAGGCACACCATTCAGGTGAGCTTTTTAGGTTATGAGACGATCACCATTCCCAATGCTTTGGTGAATAGCGGAAAGGAATTAGATCTTGATCTCCAAATGCAAGAACAGCTAGAGCAAATGGAAGAAGTAGTGATAGATGGCGGAACAAAAAAGACGGAGACCATAAATGAACTCTCTGTAGTTAGTGCAAGAACACTGAGTACAGAAGAGGCATTCCGATTTAGTGGTACTCGTCAAGACCCCGCTCGTATGGCGCAGAATTTTGCAGGTGTAGCAAGTGTGAGCGATGATAGGAACGATATTGTTATTAGAGGTAACTCCCCAGGGGGTGTGCTTTGGCGGTTGGATGGTATTGATATACCTAGCCCAAACCACTATGCTACTTTGGGTACAACGGGCGGACCAGTAAGTATGCTTAATACCAATGTGTTAAAGGATAGCGATTTTATGACGGGCGCATTCACTGCAGAATATGGTAATGCAACGGCTGGAGTTTTTGACCTTAATCTTCGGAATGGGAATCGGGATAAATACGAGTTTGTAGGTCAAATAGGGTTTAATGGTTTTGAGGCTGGATTTGAAGGGCCACTAAGTAAAAAGAAACGAGCATCCATCATTGCCAACTATCGTTATTCTGTGTTGGGTGTGGTAAGTGCATTGGGTGTTGATTTTGGAACAGGGGCTGCCGTTCCACAATATCAAGATCTTACTTTGAAAATTAATGCGCCTACCGAGAAAGCTGGAAAGTTTTCGCTTTTTGCCATTGGCGGTATTAGCGACATCGAATTTCTTGGTAGTGAGGCCGAGCCTGGGGAAGGAGACAACTTCTTTAGTGATGACGGGGAAGATTTAAGGGCAGGGTCTAGAACAGGTATTGTAGGATTAACACACACGTACTTTTTGGGAGATAATACTTTTCAGAAGATAACTGTAGCCGCCTCGGCTGTTAATTCTACCTTCAGTAGCGATTCTATTAGTACGCTTGATAGAGATATACTAACTAGGGTGGGAGAAGGTGATGATAATCAAATGCGCTATACCGTTGGCTATCGTCTTAATCACAAATTCAACGCTAAAAACAGATTGCTTACGGGAGTGACTGCAGATATATTTAGCTTTAATTTGGAGCAGCGTGCATTATTAAGCGATCAAAACTACTTCCCTGTAGTAGCCTTTGATGGAAGAACTACTTTGATACGTTCATACATGAACTGGCAGCATCGCTTTACCGAGAAGTTGACCTTGAACAGCGGTATACACAGTCAGTACCTTACGTTAAATAATTCGTGGATAGTTGAGCCAAGAGCTGGCCTGAAATATCAGTTCCGCCCAAACCAATCGTTTAATATTGGTGTGGGCTTACATAGCCAAATGCAGCCTATTACCCAGTACTTTATTGAAACACGCTTAGCTGATGGAAGCATAGCCCAAACCAATAAAGACTTAGACTTTGTGCGCAGCATGCACCTTGTTTTAGGCTACGATAATAACATGGGCAAGAATTGGCGTTTCCGAACCGAGATATATGGACAGTACATTACTAATGCAGCGGTAGAGCAACGATCAAGCTCTTTCAGTCTGTTAAATGCTGGTGCCGATTTTGGCTTTCCTGATAACGATAGCTTAGTTAACGAGGGTACAGGTTACAACTACGGGGTAGAATTTACCATCGAGAAATTCTTGAGCAAAGGCTTCTACATGTTAAGCACGGTTAGCTTATTCAATAGTAAATATCAGGGCAGCGATGATGTTACACGTAACACTGCCTTTAATGGAAACTATGTTTTCAACATTTTGGCGGGTAAAGAATGGCGATTCAAGCGTGGCCATGGTTTTGGGATAGATGCTAAAGTGACCGTAGCTGGAGGACAGCGATACACAGAAATAGACCTAATTACTTCAAGAGCTACAAATGCGGAAGTTCGATTTGATGAGCGTGCATTTGAAGAGCAGAACAGAGTCTACTTCCGCCCAGATATTAAGTTCACTTACTTTTTGGAAGGAAAGCGAGCCACCCAACGTTTTTCAGTTGACCTACAAAATGTTGC
>CAYGTK010000181.1:3952-8433 GCA_964352775.1 uncultured Chitinophagaceae bacterium | reverse complement strand
CATTAGCCGTTCACTCTTGCGATGTACGTCTCAATTTGCTGACCTTGGGTAGAACGTGGGTAATCACGCTTAATTTGCTTGTACAAAGCCAATGCACCAGCATCATCACCTTTTATCTCCAAAGCTTGAGCAGCTTTCATTAAGAACATAGGTGAAGTGAACTCATCTGGTTTGTGAGCAGCTGCTTTCTTGTAAAAGCTAATAGCATCATCGGTATTACCCAATTCCATGTTAGCATCGCCAATAGCACCGTAGGCCATTCCCATAACGATAACATCATCGCCACCATATGCTTTCAATTGCTCAATGGCTTCGTTGAATTGACCTAGTTGCAAGTAACAGATACCAGCGTAGTACTTAGACAATTTACCTTGCTTGGTCATGCCATAATTATCAGCTATTTTTAAGAAACCAGGTATAGCTTCATTTATTCCACTTGCAGGTTTACCGTTCAAGGCAACGCTGAATGAATCAATAGCGAATAAGCGTTCTGTTTTATGAAACGTTTCTTCTACCTCGGCTACTTTGCCTGGCATGTAGAAGTTAGCATAGTAAAAGTATCCAGCTATAACTACTGCCAATACCGTTAAGCCGATATTAACAACATTCTTATTCTCTTCGAACCAGCTAGTTGCCTTTTCAAAAAATTCTTGGTCGTTTGTATTCTGTTCTGCCATTTTAATGCGTTATGAACGGGTAATCTTCTTGTACATACATATCGGTATATAACTCTGACGAATCAGGGTATTCCGATTGATCGGCAAAGGTAACAGCTTCTTCAACAATATCCTTTATTTTCCTATTTATTTCGGCTATTGCTTCCTCTGTAGCATACTTTTTCTTTAATAAAGTAGCCTTTACCTGCTCTATCGGATCTTGCGCCTTATACGATTCCACCTCTTCTTTTGTTCGATACTTAGCTGGGTCGCTCATGCTATGGCCTTTGAAGCGGTAGGTTTTCATCTCCAAATAGTATGGTCCGTTGCCCTTGCGGCAATGCTCTACAGCCTTGCCCATTTTCTTGTGTACTTCTTCTACATTCATACCATTCACAGCCTCATTAGGCATATCAAAAGCATCACCCACTTGGTGTAGTTCCGTTACATTACTGGTTCGCTCTACCGATGTACCCATGGCGTAACCGTTATTCTCTACCACAAATACTACAGGTAGCTTCCAAGTCATGGCCATATTAAAAGTTTCATACAAAGCCCCTTGACGGGCAGCACCATCACCAAAAAAGCAGATGGTCACATTATCATTGCCTTTATACTTATCAGCAAAGGCAATACCCGCACCTAATGGAATTTGAGCACCTACTATACCGTGCCCACCATAAAAGCTATGTTCCTTACTAAAAAAGTGCATCGATCCACCTTTACCCTTGGTACAGCCTGTTTCTTTACCAAAAAGCTCGGCCATACAAGCATTAGCGGGAATACCCTTAGCTAAAGCCAAACCATGATCGCGATAGGCAGTAATAATAGGGTCGCTCTGCCTAGTAGCACTTATAGTACCTGCTGCAACAGCCTCTTGACCTATATATAGGTGACAAAATCCACGGATCTTCTGTTGTCCATATAGCATGCCTGCCTTCTCCTCAAAACGTCGTAATAACAGCATTTGCTCGTACCACTGTAAGTAGGTCGCTTTTGTTATTTTTGCTACAGCCATATCGCTCTTTATTTGTGTCAAAATTATCAAAAATTTAGCTTCCACCGCACGTGTTTCTACAACAGCTTTCTTTAGCCAATTTTAAGAACTACGAGCAGTTGAAACTCACCTTCTCGCAGCCCATCCATTGCTTTACTGGGCCCAATGGTGTTGGCAAGACAAACTTGCTCGATGCCATCTACTACCTGTGTATGGCCAAAAGCTATTTTCATGCGGTAGATGGTTATAACGTTCGGCACGGCGAGCAGTTCTTTATGGTGAAAGGAAATTTTGACGACCACACCGTTCGCGTGGCTTATCAAAAACAGAAAGACCGTAAGAAAGAACTCTTTTGGGATGATGTGCGCTACGATAAACTAGCCGACCACATTGGTAAACTGCCTGTGGTTATGGTTACCCCTGACGATAGCACCCTGATAACTGGTGGAAGCGAAGAGCGCCGTAGATTTCTTGACGCCTTCATTGCCCAGACCGATAACACCTACCTGCAGCAGTTACAGCAATACATGCGCATAATTGAGCAGCGCAATGCCCTGCTGAAACGATTTGCTGAAACTGACTTTGTTGACCTTCCCTTGCTTGACATTTATACGCAACGCCTTGTTCCGCTAGGTACGGCTTTATATGATAAGCGTGTTGCGGTGCTGGAGCAATTCACTCCTTACTTCAACCAATATTACAATACCATTAGTGGGGAGATGGAAGAAGTGAAATTGGAATACGACAGCAAGTTGAACCACACTCCCTTTGCCGAGCTACTGGCCGAAAGTTTGGAACGCGACCGCATCCTCCGCTACACCAGCGTGGGCATTCACCGCGACGATATTAAATTCGACATGGATGAGCAGAAGGTGAAACGCTTTAGTTCACAAGGGCAGCAGAAAAGTTTCCTGATAGCTTTGAAGCTTGCCGAGTTTGCCCTACTGAAAGAAACCAAAGGCACTGCCCCCATCCTACTGCTTGACGATATTTTTGATAAGCTAGATGCGCAGCGTAGCGCCAACCTACTCCAATTTCTACAGACTACCGAGATGGGCCAAGTGTTCATCACCGATACCCGTGAAGACCGTATACGCGAGGCATTTGCTGATAGGTTGGATAATGTAGTGGTGTATCGGGTAGAAGATGGAGAGGTGACAGTAGCCAGTTAGCAGTAGCCAGTCAGCAGTATTTGCGAGGCGTCATGCTGAGCGCAAAGCAGTCGAAGTATGGTGTGCCGAGCGATGAACTATGTACTCTTTGCCGCACCGCACTCTTCTAGGACCTCTGAGTGACCTACGCTTATTTTAAATTTCCGCCGCCGCACACCACCAACCGCCAAAACCCTCTTTTGGGGTCGGGATTTGGCGCTCGGTTGTTTTGCTTTTATATTTAGTAGATAATAATCCCGTTGTAGAACAGTATCTCACATTAGAATGACTTGTGAGACATGATGTGTGGATGTCAGGTCACGCTCTGGAACGAAGCTATGTATAGTTTCTATATTTATCTTATTGCATTAAATTTGATATAAAATAAGAAGTCATGAATGTACCAGCTGATGTATTAGACTATGTTAGAAATTTAGTATCCCAAATAAATGATAAAGTTAGTTCAACGCTTTCTACTTTTCCTTTTACTCATGAGGAAGCATTAGATCAAAAGTTGATTTCCAAATTTATTGGACAAGGACCTAGAAAACTAGAGTCGGGTTGGTCAATCAATTTTGAAGCTCACTATATTGGTGGTGGGCGTCATTATAGAAATTTTGAAGTGGCAGACTTGGGGTTAATGGTGATTTTTAGAAAAAAAGGAATAATTCAACGTAGTAAATTGGTCTTTCTACAGTCAAAGAAACTATTTGCAAACAGTGTTAAACATAAAGACTTTGACCCATACCATAGACAAGGAATGGGAAGGCTTCTAGTAACAAATGATGAGCACAAGGAACTAACAAGAGAGAGAGTAAATAAATTTAAGGAATCATCGAAGTATAAAGCCCTAAAAACTGCTAGTGACCAGGAACAAGTAATGTCCGCTTTTTCTGATAGGCATAATGTCAAACTATACTATCTATTTTATAATCCTGCTGATATTCCGTGGTCAATTAAATCGCCCGTTGAACAATTGCCTTCAATTGAGAAAAATAGAATTGGGTGTAGAGTAGTTCCTAAACCTGATTTAGATGATGCTTTGAAAAATTATGGACCCAAGTATTCTCCCTCATTCGGTGACGTTAAATATCAACTGAATGTCCTTGACTTTGATAAAGAACATGAATCAGGTTGGCGTCTTGAATATTTTATTGTGGACTTAGTTATTGGCTGCAAAGAAGGGCTAATAGATGACTCTCCAAATTTTGAAACTTTGCATAACCTGCTTTCCCAAAAGAGTAGCCCAATATCTTCCGCTCTATCAATAACGTTCGACATTCCATAGCTTTTTGGCTAGCTTCAAAGCACCTCGTGAGGGATAACAGCGATACCCCACAGCGAAGCGAGGAGTATGGTGGATAGCCCGACCCGACCATAGGAAGGGGCACGCCCAATTTCAGTAACCAATTCCCCACCGCACACCACCAACCGCCAAAGCCCTCTTTTAGGGTCGGGATTTGGCGCTCGTTGGTTTTGCTTTGGCTACACCCTCCCAAGAAATTAATGTAGTTTAGCGAACGACCTACGGGTCTATCTATGAAGTACGTTACCCTCATTATTTATTTTGGCATATTGTTCATGCTTGGCATTTTGGCCTCGCGGAACATTAAAGACTTGAAGGATTACTACCTAGGTGGTAAGAAGTTGGGATACTGGGTGGTCGCCTTTTCGGCG
>CAYGTK010000181.1:0-3942 GCA_964352775.1 uncultured Chitinophagaceae bacterium | reverse complement strand
TTTTCGGCGCGTGCTACGGGCGAGAGCGGTTGGCTTTTACTGGGACTAACGGGTATGGGCGCCATGATGGGCTACAGTACTTTTTGGGTGGTTTTTGGCGAAGTCTTGGGCGTGGGCTTGGCTTGGTTCTTTATGGCCAAACCCTTTAAGCGGCTTAGCGATGAGTACGATTCCATTACTATTCCTGATTATTTGGCTAGTCGGTTTCCCCAAAGGTGGTAAGTCTATTAGGGCCATTGCTGCGGCTATATTAGCCAGCTTTATTGTTATATACGTTAGTTCGCAGATAGATGCTACGGGTACTGCATTCAATCAATTTTTAGACTGGAATTACTACACAGGGGCCATTGTGGGCTTCTTAATTGTGGTGGGCTATATCTACAGCGGCGGCTTCTTGGCCGTGGCTTGGAGCGACCTGTTTCAGGGTATTCTCATGTTTATTGGTTTGGTGGCCTTGCCTATTGTGATGTGGTTGAATATGGATAGCATTCCTGCCATGCACGGTACGCTACAACAGATGGACCCAGGGCTAATTAACTGGTTCGGCCCCTACGACGACTTTTGGTTGAATGCGGCTACCTTGGGTGGTTTTATGTTTATTGGTTTGGGCTTTTTAGGGTCGCCACAGGTGTTCGTTAGGTTCATGAGCATTAAGGATGAGAACGAGATAAACAAAGGCCGCTGGGTAGCCATTGCCTTTACATTACTGACCGATGCCGCTGCGGTATCTATCGGTATTTTGGGTCGCTACCTGTTCACGGAAATAGGTGATGACCCAGAGGTGATACTAGGAAAGAATGCAGAATCGGTACTTAGCACGGGGGTATATGCCTATATGCCGGAGTTGATCATCGGCTTTTATATTGCGGTGGTGTTATCGGCAATTATGAGTACTGTAGATTCGTTGTTGGTAGTAGGTTCAAGTGCTGTTACGCGTGATTATTGGCAGAAGATACGCAACCCCCAGTTAGGTGATATGGAGCTTACTCGCTTATCGCGATACGTTACTTTGGGCATGGCTTTGTTGTCCTTGGGTATGGCATTGGTTATAGCGCAGGTAATGCCTGGGCGTAGTGTGTTTTGGTTCATCATCTTTGGGTGGTCGGGCATTGCAGCCACCTTCTGTCCTGTTATGATACTATCCCTCTTTTGGAGGCGGTACAATGCCTGGGGAGCAATAGCCAGCATGCTAAGCGGATTTATAGCCGTGGCCTTTTTCAAGTTCTACCTGAGTGCCCAACCTGGCATAGGTATCTACATTGAAAAGCTGGACGTGTTAGGTCCTTCTTTTGCAGTGTCTATGCTATTTGGTGTGGTGTTCACTTTTATTGGTGAGCGGAGGAAGGTTAGTCGACAGTAGGCAGTATTTGTGAGGAACTACTACCAACTAAATAACATCCACCACTTGCAAGGTCTTTCCATTAAAAGTAAACTCCTCTCCTGCTTGCTTGCCTAGCATTAATTGAGCAATGGGGGCTTTAGGCGAAAGTAGGTAGTACAACGTACCATCAAGGGTAACCTTACCTGCGGGAATGGCTAGGTAGTAGTTGGCTTGTGGGGTACTTACTAGGCTGCCTGCTTGTATAGTGGTGGTTTCCTTTTCGGGGAGTATAGGAGCTAGGTCGGCTTTCAGGTTTTGGGCCTCAGTGAGTTGTTTTTTGGCTCTGTCTTGTTCGGCTTGTACCATAGCACGGCTAGTCTCAAATTTATCACCTGCGCTGCTTTTGGTTTCGTTCTGTAGCGATTGTTGCAATTCATCTAATAGTTGTTGTAGCGAAGTAATGCGCTCGGCTACGTATTGCTGGCAATGGGCGTGTAATAGATACTTAATATTTGCTGGTACTTTACTCATGCTTGTAAAATAAAAAAGCCCCGCCGTACTAATGCAGGCAGGGCTAATTGTTTTTTGGCTTATTTTTAAACCAGCTCGGTAGCAATAGCGTCAGCAATACCATATTCTACAGCTTCTTCAGCGTTCATCCAATGGTCGCGGTCGAAATCTTTCATCACTTCTTCCAAGGTCTTTCCGCAGTTATCGGCTAAAATTTGAGCACCATGTCTTTTCGTTTTCATGATCTCTTTAGCAGTTATCAATAAGTCGCTAGCGGTACCTTGTGCGCCACCTAAACTTGGTTGGTGAATCATTACACGTCCACTAGGCCATATCAAGCGCTTACCTTTCTCGCCATGTGATAACAGTAAACTACCCATACTAGCCGCTAAACCCATGCAAATAGTAATTACTGGGCTTTTTATCAGCTTAATGGTATCCATCATCACCATTCCGCTGGTAACTACGCCACCTGGGCTGTTGATGTATAGGTAAATTTCTTTTCCTGGATCTACAGCGTCTAAGTATAACAGGCGGTTAACCACCTTCTCGGCACTAGCATCGTGCACTACACCCCACAAAAATATGCGGCGATCTTCTAAAAATTTCTTCTCGAACTTACTGAATTCGGCTAGTTTGTTGCCTAATCCTTCTAATTCGTCTTCGTCCTCATTGCGTACGTACATATCCATGTGTTCGTTGTTTTTTAAGTGTCGTAAAAATAAATAAAAATAGTAGGGGCAAAAACGTTCATTTACTGACACAAAAGCGGGTAAAAAGTTCAAACCGTTATCTTTACCCCTATGATCATCATTACAGGCGCAGCAGGATTTATTGGGAGTGCAATGGCAGGCTTTTTCAACCGAATGAGTCGTACTGACTTGATACTAGTGGATGACTTTAGCCGAGCAGATAAACAGGCCAACTTCAACACCAAGCAATTCACCCAAAAGATAGAACGCACAGTCTTTATTAATTGGCTGAACACTACTGACACTAGCATTGAGGCCATCATCCATCTTGGTGCACGTACTGATACTACGGAGTTTGATACCAGCATATTTGATGAGCTGAACTTGAATTACAGTAAGGCCATTTGGACCTATTGTGCCGCTAAACAAATACCACTCATCTACGCATCATCAGCAGCTACCTATGGTTTGGGTGAATTGGGTTTTGATGATAACCACGATATTATAAGCGACCTAAAACCGCTGAATCCCTACGGAGATTCTAAGAATGACTTTGATAAATGGGCTTTGGAACAGCCAAGCAGTCCGCCCCATTGGTATGGTTTAAAGTTCTTTAACGTATATGGGCCTAACGAATACCACAAGGGCCGCATGGCTTCGGTAATACTACACACCTTCCGCCAAGTAAGCGCTACGGGTGCCATGAAGCTCTTCCGCAGCCATAACCCCGACTATAAGAATGGCGAGCAGCTTCGCGATTTTATTTATATAGAAGACGTGCTGAAGGTGATACACTTCCTTTTCGCCAAGCAACCTACATCGGGCCTATACAACCTAGGCACAGGTAAAGCACGTACCTTTTTAGACCTAGCCACGGCCACCTTCCACGCCTTTAACAAAATACCAGACATTAGCTATATAGATACCCCAGCTGATATTAGAGACAAGTACCAATACTTTACCGAGGCCAATATGAGCAAGCTGCAAAAGGCTGGTTATGAAGCTCCTTTTGTGGAATTGGAAGATGGCGTAAAGGAGTATGTGCAGCAATATTTGGTTGAGGGAAAGTATTATTAGGTTTTAGATGCTAGAGCCTAGATGTTAGAACCAAGACCTGCTGTTTAGCAAGTAAGTCATTCCGGCGCAGGCCGGAATCTCACAGTCGCACATCACGTTCCGCAAGTCTTTCTATCGCGAGATACCGTTCTACAACGGTATGACGTACATTATGGCGAAAGATCTCTACTAACTATGAACTCTTAACTTGGAAAGCTAAACCACTGAGTGCTGAAACCGACCCTAAAGGAGGTTTTGGCGATTGTTGGTGTGCGGAGGGAGGAAATTAGAACTGAATACGGGTACTACAAAACCGCTGCCTGAAAGGTATTTCCTTCTTCTACCCTACCACTTTCAAAACCC
>CAYGTK010000180.1:0-8436 GCA_964352775.1 uncultured Chitinophagaceae bacterium | reverse complement strand
GGATAAGGTGGTAGTTGAACGATGGCCATGATGAGGTGCTTTGATGTTTAACAGTAACATATAAAACACAAATTTAGTGAATAAGTTCCTGTAATGCTTGATGTTTTCGCTGTATCACAGGGTTTTGGGTCTATAATTAACAGATTGATGATGTTTTGAGGTGTTTATTGAGAATTAGTTAATCGCTAAGTGTTTGGATGACACTCTCAAACTGATAACGAAAAACGCCCCGATAATTCGGGGCGCTTCGTCGTCCAATTCTACTGGGCTATCGTGGCCTTTGGTTGCCCAGTATATATTTACGGTTCGTTAGTCCGTTAATATCATACGCTTGCTGGCTACTTCTTTACCATCTGCTACTAAAGTATAGATGTACATGCCAGCCTCCAATTCATTGCCTTTAATGTTCACGCTGCTGCTACCGCGCTCCTTCAAGTCAATGGCCTGCAATTGCTTACCAGCAATGTTGTATACATACAGTCGGGCACTCTCCACCTCTTTTGGTAGGTATAGTTCAATCTCGGTAGCACCATCAAACGGATTAGGCTTGTTTTGACCTAATACAATACCATCTAAGTACAAACCATTGGTCATGCTGCTGCTCGACGCTGGCTCCGTTTTCTCTATCTGAGGCATATCGTTTTTAGCTAATAGCTGGTTAACTAAGTCGGTTAGCTTATCTATTTGTGCTTGCTGGGCATCGTTATCAGTTTTTAGCTCGGCTATAGTGCTTTCGTGGGTTTCTATTATGGTTTGTTGTTCTTTGATGGCTTCTATTGCAACAGGGATAAGGCCATCATAGTTTACACTTAAATATCCATTTGGCTGTTCTCGAACAAGCTCTGGGAAAACCTCTTTTAGCTCTTGGGCAATTACGCCTATTTGTTGCCCTTTTGGAAATGAAAACTCATCCGTTGGCCTAAACTCGTAATTATAACCACTAAGTGATATTAGCTTTTCCAAAGGATTCTCGATAATGACTATCCCCTCCTTTAGCCTTCTATCGGAAAAGCTCCCATTTCCAGAGCTAAGAATCGTTCCATCAATATAAACACCCAAATCTGAACTTGACCCTGCATCTACTGTTAACAAATACGTGCCATTTGGGGTTGATGTTCCGATACTAACTTGAGTACCATCGTCATAAATTTGGCCACATGTAAGTTCTCCTGCACTATTCCAATGTGGCACTTTGTTTTCATCATCACAATCTACTATGTCAGTTCCATCAGCTCCAGCTGGTCCTTGTGGTCCTGTGGGGCCGGTAACACCAGTAAGTGTACAGTTTGAAGCATCAATTATATCACATATGTTGCTCCATGTAGCATCGCCTTGTCCGTTTGTTGAGGTAAGAATCGATCTATTTTGAGGGTTACCTCCAGTCACTCTTAACGTTTGTGTAAAGGTTCTGCCAAAAATATCGGCATTACCTCCAACCAAAAATCTTGCACCGCCGTCAATAAGGTCTCCTATAGTTACTCTTTCGTTTCTTACTTGCAACAATGGGCTGCCGCCTAAATCATAATTATTGAATATTTCGAATGCCTGATTAGCGTTTGTTCCAATATTAAAACGCACATTACTAGATAAATTATAATCAAAACCTCTGGTTGGTGCCGTTCCTATTCCTACTCCTAATGGAGACACTTCCAAAGCCCTAACTTGGTTGCCAGCATCTACTCGAAATTCTGGTGTCACACCTGTTGGATGGTCAGAGAGGTTAAAATAAACATCTGACCCCTGATTTCTACTGGTATAAACCATTCCAAAATTCCCTGCCTGTCCATCATTATTCGCATTCACGAGAAATATCGGATTACCAGTATCATCTCTTAAGACGAAGCTTTCATTATCATTTGGGAATGCAACATTTATACCCGTATTACTATCGGTTATTCTGCTATCTCGAAAACAGGCAGTAGTGGCATTTTCTACCACCGGGATAGTATTAACAGTAATTGTCTCTCCTGTGCAGTATTCATCACCTGCGGAAACCTGCCCCCAGCCATATCCAGCAAAGGCAATTAACAAACTAAATATCAATAATCGTCTCATGTTCTTTAATTTTTGGGCATACCAAGGGTTTACCCTGTTATAGGTTAAAAAAGAGAGCGAATTGGACGAAACGATCAGTAAATTTTAAAAGGTCTTTAGGCAACGACTCCGTAGACATTTTGTAGAGGCTTAGCTAAGCTTCCATACTTATGAATATAGATCGTGGAGCGGAGTTTTCAAAATTTATCACTATTAAATTTTTGTAAATACGTGTTTACGCTTAGTTGATGTAGCTTAACTATCTCCCAAGTATATCATTTCATCATACCTAGCAATTCCTTATTCTTGTAATCTCAAAACTCAACCGTATTATGACTGTCCGTATCTTCATTCTCTTGCTACTTACTATTATCACTCTCCCCAGCTATAGTGGCGATGATGAGGGCAAAAAGAAAAAGAAGAAAGATTACGTGCCTACGGATATGGCATCGAATAGTCCCGCCGCTTACGACCACTTGGGTAACCAACGATTTAAAAAGATAGTAGGTACCAGCATGTACATGACCATGCGCGATAGTGTTAAAATAGCGGTGAACGTATACTTACCTAAAGGCTTAGAGGAAGGGGAGAAGATACCTGTGATAGTATACCAAACCCGTTACTGGCGTGGAGCAAGATTCCGCTGGCCTTTCAATATGTTCTTGAACAACTTTGTGGGTAATGCTGGTAAAATGATAAAGGAAGTGATATTGAACGGCTATGCTCTAGTTGCGGTAGATGCCCGAGGGTCAGGAGCGAGCATGGGTGATAGACTCCATCCGTGGACGATGGATGAAATAAAGGACGGGGCTGAAATAGTGGATTGGGCAATTGCTCAGCCTTGGTGTAATGGTAAAGTGGGAGCGGCAGGTATTTCGTACAGTGGTACTACAGCAGAAATGCTATTGGTAAATAAGCACCCAGCCGTAAAGGCAGTAGCACCTATGTTCTCACTGTTCGATGTATATGATGATATTTCCCTACCAGGTGGTTTACATTTGGTAAGCTTTACTAAAACATGGGGAGAGGCAAATGAAGCTTTAGATAACAGCAAGCTTCCATCAGAAGTAAAAGGAATTGCTCGTCTAGCGGTAAAAGGGGTACAGCCAGTAAAAGGATATAAGAAGCTTTTGAAAGAAGCCATTATAGATCACCAAGAAAATACCAATGTGAATGATGGTGCGGAGCAGATAGTTTATCGCGATGATGCACCTGCCGGGCCAGTGATAGTTACCCCGCAATTGTTCAGTCCAATGAGCTATACCGATGATATTGATGAAGGTGGTGCGGCTGTTTATTCCATTAGTGGCTATTACGATGGAGATTATCAGCATGCCGCAGTAAAGCGACATTTAACCCTTACCAATCCACAGAACAAATTAATACTAGGCCCTTGGGAACATGGCGGTTGGTTGAATTGTAGTCCAGGCAATCCAGGCGAATCTGCCTTTAGTAAGCCTGCGGAATTGTTGAAGTTTTTCGACTACCATTTAAAGGGAATAAAGACGGGTATATATGACGAGCCAAGGGTACACTACTTTACCATGGTAGAGGAGAAATGGAAAAGCAGTAATGTATGGCCGCCAGCTAATAGCAGCTACCAAACCATGCATCTTACTGGCGAGGGAAAACTATCTGAAAACAACACTACTTCTGCAAGTGGGGAAGTCAACTTCACCGTAGATACCACATTTGGTACAGGGAAGGAGAGTAGATGGATGTCGGTACTTGGCGATTTGAAGCAACCCTATGCCTATCCTGATTGGAATGAAAGAACCCAACCGCTGGCCCATTTTGAAACTGCTAAATTGGAAAGCGATAAAGAAATGACCGGACACGGTGTGGTAGAGCTCTATTTAAGTACCACAGCAACTGATGGAGCGGTGCACGTATATATATCTGATGTAGATGAAAATGGCAAGGCTACTTACGTTACCGAAGGTGAAATACGCTTGCTACATAGAAAAGAGTGCGATACACAAACCTTGCATACTGATGCCCCAGCTATACCTTGCCACACTTATTTAGAGCGGGACGGACGGCCAATGAAGCCTGGCCAAATAGAAAAAGTACGCTTTGATATTTTACCAGTAAGCTACCTTTTTAAAGAAGGTCATTCTATACGTATAAGTATATCAGGTGCAGATATTACCCACTTTAAGCCCCATGCTCATGGTGCGGAGGTAAGCATTCAAACCAATGCTACTTATCCATCTAAAGTGCAGCTTCCTTTCGTTCCTCGCTAACAATTGCGTCCCTTATTGGCTGTTACGCTTAAGTTTTATCAACCACAGGTAGTTTTTGCTTGAAAACTGCATATATTAGTTCCCTAATAACCCTTTATTAAGAAAATAATAAGTGTGATACTATGAATAAGCTGCTAAGCCTATTACTGTTACTACTGATCTCTCCAATAATTTATGGTCAAACTACAATAACTGGAACCATTAAAGATGGTGACATGAATGAGCCCATGTACGGGGCTGCCGTTGTGGTTCAAGGTACTACTGATGGAGCCACCACCGATTTTGACGGAAATTTTGAATTGATAACCACAGCCAACCCTCCATTTAACTTGGAAATAAGTTTTATGGGATTTGAAACTAAGGTGATACCCTATTTGGAAGACAACATCGGCAAACCAGTAAAAGTATCCTTGGGTGCTTCTGCAGAGCAAATTGGCGTAGTAGAGGTAATAGATATTCGCGTGACCGAAAAGCAACAAGAATCTCCACTTACTATTGAGAGTATGGGCTTGAAGGCAATAAAGGAAACTCCATCTTCTTCTTTCTATAATGGATTAGGAAACTTAAAGGGAGTAGACCTTACTACTGCCAGCTTGGGCTTTGTGGTGATAAATACCCGTGGATTTAACAGTACACGTCCTGTACGCTCGCTACAAATGGTAGATGGGGCTGATAACCAAGCACCAGGATTGAACTTCAGCCTAGGTAACTTCGCTGGTAGCTCTGAGCTTGACATTCAGAAGGTAGACCTTATAGTAGGTGCAAGTTCAGCTTTGTATGGGCCAAATGCCTTTAATGGCGTGATAGACATGCATACTAAAAATCCTTTTTACCACCAAGGCTTGAGTGTATTGGTTAAAGGTGGTGAGCGTGGTCTTTTTGAAACGGCAGTTCGCTATGCGCGTGCTTTTGAGAATGCTGAAGGGGTAGATAAATTCGCCTTTAAGATCAACTTCTCATATATGCGTGCCAACGACTGGGAGGCTAACAACTTTGACCCAACAGAACAATCAGAGGCTGGTGCGCAGAATTTTAGTGGTTTCGATGCTGTGAATATATATGGTGATGAAGACCTTGGTGCTCGTGATTACTCTGATGACCGCTTTTCAACTCCAGGTATGGATATAGTATACCGTACGGGCTATGCTGAGGAAAATTTATTGGATTACAATGTACGTAACTATAAAACTAATGCTGCATTGCATTACCGTATTACGGATAAGATAGAGACGAGTGTATCTTATAATTTTGGAGCGGGTACAACGGTGTATCACGGAGATAACCGTTACAGCCTTAATGACTTACTATTTCACCAAGTAAAATGGGAAATTGGCGAACGTGATAAATGGTTCATAAGAGCGTATCATACTCGTGAAAACGCTGGAAATAGTTACGATGCCGTATTTACGGGCTTACTTTTACAAGAGGGGGCAAAGCAAGATGATGTGTGGCACAGGCAATATGCATCGCGTTGGATACAGAACTACAGTGGCCGAGTGCTAAACTTACCAGGTTATCCAGATCCTAATGATCCAAACTTCACGCAGTTGTGGTTTGGTGAAACAAGAGATTCTATAATAGGTGTTGCTAATGACGTAATGGCCCAGTTTTCTGATTCTCTGAACCTTTGGCATGCAGAGACCAGAGCTTTTGTAGACAGTTCAGATGGTGGCGTATTTAATGGAGTAGCGCGCTATGAGCCTGGTACCGCTCGTTTTGATAGTGCCCTTGCTGAAGTTCAAGCTAACGAGACTTTTTTAGAAGGTGGTTCAGGATTTTTTGATAAGTCGGCACTTACTCATGTTCAGGCAGAATACAAGTTCACTCCACAGTTTATGGATATTACCGTGGGGGGTAGTTTTAGATATTACCAACCTAACTCTAATGGTACCGTATTTATTGATACATCGGGTAGAACTATTACCAACTGGGAAGCGGGTATGTATTTAGGCTTACAAAAACGACTATTGGCTGATAGACTAATATTGACAGCTACGGGTAGGGTAGATAAGAACGAGAATTTCAAAGTACTAGTGTCACCAGCAGCTTCTGCTGTATATAAGGTGAATCTAGATCATGTTTTTAGAGCTTCCTTCTCTTCAGCAATTCGTAACCCGACGTTGCAAGACCAGTTCTTATTCTATAATGTAGGTAGGGCAATATTGATAGGTAACCTAGAAGGTATTAACGATCTATTTACCGTAGAGTCGTTCGAATCCGCTTTCGGTGGGCAGACTTTTGTGGCCGACTCCTTAGAACAATTCGATGTGCCGCCAGTAAGGCCTGAGCAGGTACGAACCTTAGAGCTAGGCTATAAAGCCGTGTTAGGTAAAAAGGTATTTGTTGACTTGAGTTACTTCTACAGTTGGTACAAAGATTTCTTAGGGTTTAAAATAGGTTTGGATTCGGATATTGATACTGCTAGTAGCTTACCAACTAACACGCAAGTATATAGGGTATCGGCTAACTCACCTGATCGTATTACTACCCAAGGTTTCTCTATCGGTGTTAACTATTACTTCATTAAGAATTTCCAAGTATTCGCTAATTACTCTTGGAACAAATTAGATCGTCAAGGTTCAACCGATCCTATTATTCCAGCATTCAATACTCCAGAACACAAATTCAATGTGGGTATTTCGGGAAGCGATATTGAACTGGGTAAGGCAAAGTACTTTGGCTTTAATGTTAACTATAAATGGATAGAGGGTTTCTTGTTCGAAGGCTCACCTCAATTTACAGGAAGCATACCTACCTATAGCTTAGTAGACATGCAGGTGAACTACCGTGTACCGAAGATATATACCACTATTAAAGTTGGTGCTACCAACATTTTGAACAACAAAGTCTTCCAAGTATATGGTGGGCCAAGAGTAGGGCGTATGGTATATGCGTCACTCCTGTTCGAATTTGACAAAATATAGACATACAGTTGGGGCTTTTTGCCCTATATTTAATCTTATAAACCTTAACAAAACTTTAAACAATTATGAAACGATCTATTAAAACGCTTATGGCAGTGGCTTTTTTAGCTACAGTAAGCTGGTCGGTACAAGCACAAACTCGCTATGTAGACGAGGTGTTTACCGATGTTGATGTAACGCAAAATGTAAAATACGCTGAGAACTTTACCATAGCATCTGGGTCTCCAGTTTTACAAGACCTAGTGATGGATGTTTACGAACCAAATGGTGATGTAGCTGGTAATCCGTTATACGATGGTGCTCGTCCTGTTATTATTTTACTACATGCTGGTAGCTTTTTGCCAAAGGGTGCATTGCTTCCTTTTGGTGATAAGAACGATAGTGCACAGATAGAAATGGCTATGCAATTCGCTAAACGTGGATTTGTTGCTGTATCTGCCAACTACCGTATTGGTTGGAATCCATTGGGATCAACGCAAGACATTCGCTCTTCTTCTATTATTAATGCGGTATACCGTGCCATGCAAGATGCTAGATCTTGTATCCGTTTCTTCCGTAAGGATGCTGATACCGATAACAATTACAATATTGACCCTTACCGCGTAGCCATAGGTGGTACTAACTCTGGTGGTTATGTATCATTGGCTGTAGGTGCTTTCAATAAAGATTCAGAAGCAGAACTACTGAAATTTAGAAATTCAACTACTGGTGACTTGTTTATTGATCAAACTGTAACTGGTGGATTCTGGGGACAGGGTGGAGATCCTGCCATCAATAATTCTAGTAATGAAGGTTACTCTTCAGTACCACAAGTAGTATTGAACTTGGGAGGTGCAGTAGGTGATACCACTTGGATGGAAGTTGGCGAGCCACCTGTAGTAAGCCTTCATGGTGTTGCTGACCCATTAACTCCTTTTGAAACTGGACTAGTAATTGTAAGTGCTACTGGAGATCCAGTAGTTATTGTTTCAGGTGGTGGAAGCGTTGCTGAACGTCAAAACAACTTAGGTAACAATCAAATGTGGAAAGACGCTAGCTTCAGTGACCCAGTAACAGGTATAGCTAATAGTAGAAATCCAGCATACGAAGGATTGTTCTGGTTTGGTGCGTCAAACATCTGGGGACCAGCATCTGCAAATGGTTACGAGCCTTGGTCATGGTACGACCCTACAAATAACAATATCATTGGTGCGGATACAGCTCAGAATACCAGTACGCCATTCCCACCACCA
>CAYGTK010000179.1:6955-8650 GCA_964352775.1 uncultured Chitinophagaceae bacterium | reverse complement strand
TGCCACTACCGAGCGCGAGATACTGTTCAAGTTATTCTTCGACATGAAGAAAGACTTGAATGATATGAAGAAGTTCATCTACGACATGGCGCAGAACCAGCATGCTGATATTTCTAAATTCCCTGACCTACGTACTTCTGGCGATGCTCGTGAGTTGATACAGTCGGTAGTTAAAGAGGAAGAAAGTATAATGGCAGAGGCTTTAGAGAAGCAACAAGAACGCGCCATAATTATTGAAGACCCCGATAGATATAGGGATGCTGAAATAGTAGAGTCGCTTAGCTTAGCAGATATGGAGCGAGACATGATAGAGAAGGCCCTAATTAAGCACAACAATAGAAGAAAAGATGCCGCGTTAGATCTTGGAATATCTGAACGTACCTTATACCGCAAGATAAAAGAATACAAGATAAGCGCCTGATGAATAAATTGCTTTCCATTTGTTGTTTGTTCGCCCTAGTAGCGGTGTCGTGCTATTCCTTCAAGGGAGGAAGTATTCCACCTGAGGTGAAGTCGGTAAGTATCCGAAACTTCATTAACGAATCGCAGAACGGTAACACCGCACTAAGCCAAGACCTGACCGATAGACTTCGGAACAAATTCTTGAACGAAACCCGCTTATCATTAGCCGATAATGGTGATTGGATATTTGAAGGTAGAGTAACGGGATACGTAGTTAGCTCACAAGCACCATCAGGTGATAATGCTACGGCATTAGGTCGTTTGACCATTCGCACCAAGATGAAATTTACCGATAGGTTGAACGAGAAGAACAGTTGGGAGCAGAGCTTTTCTGCCTTTGCTGATTACGATATTTCGCAAGTATTAGCCGATGTAGAAGATGGCCTATTAGAGGACATTAATGAGCAGATAATAGTAGATATATTTAACCGCGCTACCACCAATTGGTAATGGACTATCAACGTTACATAGAGCTATTGGAGCGACCTGCTTCTATCCATAATGCCGATATGGCTTGGTTGGATGAAGTGATGGAGAAGTCGCCCTACTACGCTGCTGCTGTTAAGCTGAAGGCTCGCCATGCCTTTGATACGCAAGATAAAGCCTATGAGCAATGGTTAGCTAAGGCAGCCATATACTCTCCAGATAGAGTGAAGCTGTACGAGCTTATTTACCATTCTGATGAAACCCCATTAATAGAAAATTCAGTAGTAGATACCGAACCTATACTAGAAGCTGTAGAAGAAGAAATCCCTGTGTTAGTGGAAGAAGCCGTGACTGAGGAAGTGGAAGAAGTACAGCAGGTTATTGATACAGAATTAGTTATTGAAGAAGCCGTAGATGGGGAGCAACAAGTAGATGCCTCAACAGAAGAAGCGGTAGAAGAACTCGCCGAGGAAGAGACTTCTGCAGTACAAGAAGAAATACCATCGCCACCTTTAGTACCCATTGTCCCGATAGATATTATTAAGAAGGTGGCGGCTATTCAAGGAGCAGGTAAGCAAGCAGAACAAGAAGAAGAGAAGGTACCAGAAGTAGTTGAAGAGGAAGCAGTAAATGCTTCTGCAAGCAGCTTCTTGGGATGGCTGAAGAGCGGTAAAACCAAAGGTTCAGGTGCAGCGCCAAAAGCGGTAGAGACCATACCTATTGCCGAGCCTATGCAATACGAAGCAAGCCTAATGAAAGAAGCCGCTAAACTGGAGGTGAAAGAGCAAAGCACCAAACAAGAAAAAG
>CAYGTK010000179.1:5506-6945 GCA_964352775.1 uncultured Chitinophagaceae bacterium | reverse complement strand
GACAACAATTAGCCAGTTGGCCCGTAGAAGCAACCATAGTGGAGATGACCTGATAACGGAGACTCTGGCAAAAGTGCTGGCCATACAAGGCAAGTATGACAAGGCTATAGAGGCCTACGAGAAATTAAGTTTGAAATATCCTGAAAAAAGCGGTTACTTTGCAGGCCGAATTCAAGAGCTCATAAATAAGCAATAGATGTACGTTGTTTTTACTGTTTTGATCATTTTAGTTTGCCTACTGTTAATAGGTATAGTATTGATACAGAACCCGAAAGGGGGTGGCGTAGGTGCAGGCTTTGGTGGCGATGCCCAGCAAATGTTCGGCGCACGTCGTTCTAACGATATAGTAGAGAAGGGTACTTGGTACTTAGCTATAGCACTATTGGTATTGAGCTTAGGTTCAGCTGCCTTTATTAATAGAGACAGTGCCGCTATTGACGATTCTTTAGATCTTACCGAAGAAGTACAAGCTCCTGCTTTACCTTCAGGTGGTCAATTACCTCCAGCAGATGCTGCACCAACTGGTGGCGATCCTCTTGGTGACCCTCAGTAATAGCTACTTCTTAAGCCGCAGTACTCAGCTGCTGTAACAACATTCTTTTAGCAATTGGAAATATAGATTCCCTAAATGGGAAACTCATTGTTGTGCCTATAGCATAAGTAGCAGGGTTGGCAAACTTCTTCATCTTCCTTACCAAGTCTACCTTAATATTCTCCAGCGAGTTGCCCAGCGATAACTGATAGGTATCTACATAAGTAGTTCGCAGCCCACGGTAGTTCTCTTTAGCGCTTTCGAACAAGGTACTAGCAAACTCAAATACCCTAGCCTCACGACTATCTTCATAGCATATCATTAAATAGCCTTCCTCTTTGTATAGTGGTAATATGCCTACGGGGCTTATCTCCATTTTATCGGCAATAAATTCATACAGTTCGCTACCTAGCTTTACGTGTTGCTCTAACATAGGCAGGGCTAGGTCAACCAATCGTTCTATCTCACCTAAGTGCTCGTCATCGGTTAGCAGTTGCTCGTATTCTAATTGAAACTTCTTAAAGTCGGCCTTAGTAAGCGCTTTAGGAAATTGGTTCTGTACCAGTTCCTTTCGCTCTTTATATACGTTCAAATTGTTGTAATGCTCCACTAGGTCTGCCAGCACGGGATACAGTTTTGCCTCATCAAAATGCTTGCTGGCCTGCTGCAAATAGGCAAGTAGTAAGTACTTCTTGTACTCAAAGTCAATTCGCCCTTCCGTTATCCAATTTGCTCCTAGTTCTACCATATAGCTCTTTAGTTTAACGAGTGAAGTACTGTACTTGTTACATCTTAAGATAACCGCTGTAGAAATGGAGATGTGTTTCACTTTTCCACAGGTGGGGTAGGTGGGGCTATAGCAACGACTTCTCACCGTAACCATGTCATGCTGAACTTGTTTCCCTAT
>CAYGTK010000179.1:0-5406 GCA_964352775.1 uncultured Chitinophagaceae bacterium | reverse complement strand
CTCACGCACTGCACGACACGTTCCGCACGTCTTTCTCTCGTGAGGTCCTGAAATGAATTCAGGATGACATGGGTGTAAAGTGTAAACGGGTGTAAAGAGTGTAAACCTAGTTTACGGGGTTTACAGTGGTTAATAATAAAAAGCGGTGGTCAGCCTGAGGTACTCGAAGGGTGGAGTGCCGAGCGATGGACATAGTGTCCTTTATGGCCCCGCATGGTTCGAGTGCCTCACCATGACCATGCGCTGCATTATAACATGTCATGCTGAACTTGTTTCCCTATCTCACGCACTGCACGACACGTTCCGCACGTCTTTCTCTCGTGAGGTCCTGAAATGGGTTTGGGGGATAGGTTAGGGGGCAGTGCCATCCAGCTGCCGTTAATTGTGGATTTGCTATGCCTACTTAGTTAATGTGGTTTTTTTGGTTGGGTATTGTGCTGGTGTATTTATGAAAATCTTCTTTGCCTAATAGCTTACCAACGCTATCAATTTTGTACCAAAGCTCTAATTTATAAATTTCATACACCCCCCCAGTAATGTCAATTAGGGCACTCTCACAATCGCTTTTTCTTAAGTCGTCAGCTATTTCTCCTAAGACTATCATAAATGTTGAATACTCCTCCTCTTGGCGCAAGGCATATTCGTACTCCTGTTCCAATACTAACCTAGTAGTTTCTTCCTTAGATTGTAGCTTGTAACCGCACGATACCAGCAACAAACTAATGATTACAACTATGCTTAATGATTTGCCCATAACAAGTTCTTTCCTAAAAAATACCACGGATTTATGTCAATTACGAAGTTATTAAGTCCCGCTGATTAAAAAAATAGGATACGCCCGGCACTGCATGGTTCGAGTGCCTCACCATGACCCTGTGCTTCCTTACTATCATGTCCTGCTGAACTTGTTTCCCTATCTGGCGTGGGCAGGTTATGTTGTGCAAGTCATTCTATCGTGAGGTCCTGAAAGGAATTCAGGATGACATGGGTGTTTTGGGGTGGAAACCGTGGAAACTGTGGAAACCTAGTTTACAGGGTTGCCAGTGGTTGCCATTTAATAGCATTTACAGAAATAGATTCAGTGCACTTTACTTATATGGTAAACTTGATGGACTATTACTGGCCTGAGGTTTGATTTTTTTAATTTTAGAACTAGAATTTATAGCGTCGTTCAAAGCATCATCATTGGTTAAAGCAAGTTTTCGAGATGAGATTAATACAGCTTTTACATTGTCGTGATCTTCACTATTACACCTCATCCGCCTGTACTCCTTTTTAGGAAAGCTGAAATTTTTTAAGGCCGAATTGGATATTGTATTTAGCCTTCCAGATGCAGTGAGATGGTCTACTGCTAATAATAGTAGATTTTCATCTGCCCTAGCCCCTCTAGTAGACCTTAGATATTCTCTTGCAATTTTAGCGGTCCAAACAAGCCAACCCTCTGTTATAAGCCATTGCCCTAATTCCCAATGCTCATCTGAAACGCCATTCTTGAATTTTTGAAGAGTGCTATTGTCAATATATATGTCCTTCATTAATCACTAACAGCTCCTTTCGCTATTTTCATAGCATCTGTCATATAGGTATTAAAAAATGATTTGGGTGCACCTTTAATCACGCCATTTTTTCCAAATGTGAGTCGATGAACATTTGACATTTTACCGTCATTCTCAAAGTAATAACAATTTACATCTTCTTGCTTTATCTTGCCTTCTACTATTAGAAGTCGAATTCTATTAATCAAGTACTGGCTGTGTGTTTCAAGCAAGTATCTTTTATTTGAACTTAATATGTTATCCGCGAAATAATTACCTAACTCGGCTTGTACGCTTGGGTGAAGGTGTATTTCTGGTTGTGCTGCTATTAAAGTAGAATCATTTCCAAGTTGAATATCTGCAACTAAAAGTGGTAATATTTGACTTATCCCAAAACCGACGTCATTAAGAGCTGAGTCTACACCGTTTTTCGTTGGTTGTACCCTTATCTCAAATCTTCCTGCTTTAATTCTTGATTTACTAATATCTGTGACTAAGCCAAGTTGGTTAAGGCTTTTCTTAAGTGCTTTAAATCTTGGAGATTTCTTCTCATCCCAATTGATAATTTGGTCTTGGTAACCTTCACCAAAACGACCGACCCTATCTTTATAGTCAGGTTTTTCGTAATAAGTTCTCTCAGGATAGAGTCTAAAAGAACTCAAAAAATTAAATTGTGAAAAAGCCCTTGAGACGGCACGATATATCTGATTATATGCCCCATACGCCATGAGGGAGGAGTTAGTTTGAAAATTGTCGGTAATTTTGGATAAAGAAGATAAAGAGTGTAAAGTAAACTGAGCAACAGTTTTATCGCTTTCAATAAATTTCTCCACTAGAGCCTTATGTTTCTCTATAGTCTCTTTGTCTTCATCTATATGTTCTACAGTTTCTAAATGAACCATACGATGAATCTGCTTCAAAAACTGAAAATCTAAATTGGTTTTCTTACTCTTAAACTTGAAATGATACTTTCGAATTTTCTTTATTGTTAATATTGAGTCATCGGTATCAATTTTTAAACTGTGGATTTCAGGCTGATAGTTGGTATTATTCCTAGTCCATTCCGTATTTACCCTAACATCACCATCATCGTTCGAAAATGTAAAGTCGATACTTATTATAGCCTTCCGGTCATGGTGAAATACAAACTCATCGAAATCCCCCATATTCACGTACTTCCCATTCGGATTAAGTGTATATGGAAATTCATTAGACTGGGCCGCTGAAAGGATACCATATAGGAGAGAACTCTTCCCACTACTATTTGCTCCCGTGATTAAAGTAATCCTACTAAAATCTAATTCTACGTGTTTGAAACACTTAAAATTCTTGAGTTTTATTTGTTTAATTTGCATAATTCAAAGGCTAAAATATTAAAAATACTTTATTAAGTGAGGTGTATTGAATAGTTAAACTCGAAATACAAAAGGTTATACCTACATATCCAAAGGTGGCAACCATGGAAACCATGGAAACTAGGTTTCCACGGTTTCCACAGGTTTCCACTCTATTCGTTTTCCATGCTTTTTAGCCATTTGCGTACTGCTGTGTGCGATACCCCCATCTCCTTCGCAATCATCCTATTACTCATTCCGCGCTGTTTCATTTCTAGGGCTTGGGAAATTCGTTCATCTCTATCGCCATCACTCAATTGGCGGAGGTGTTCGCGTTCGGTGGATTGTTGGAGGTGGTGGAAGCCGAGGAAGTTGTGGGGCTTTTGCAGTTGGCAGAGGATGACGCTGTCGGTGCCGTAGAGTATTTCGGTGTTGCGGGCCTTTATTTGTTTAATGTAGCGTAGGCTGGGGTCTTGGGTGCTTTCGCCCAGGGCAAAGCTGCTGTCTACAAAGTTAATGAGCATTTTGCTGCCCTGTAGGTCGTTTCGGGTTATGGGTTTGGTAAGGTCGCGTTTGGGGGTGTGGGCTAGGGCCAGTATGCTTAGGCCGTGGCGGGTTTTTAGGGCTTTTAGGTGCTTCATTAGGGGCAGGGCATCTTTGGCTTTTTCGGTTTCGTTTTTCAGGTAGGTTAGGTTGTCTATAATTAAGATCTTGGCTTGGCTTTGTATTATTTCCTGCTCCAAGCTGTGGTGTAAAAACTGCTCAAAGGTTTGGTACAGGGGCGGTTCAGCATCGGGGTCAATATCTATTTTACTTAGGTTGGGGCTAAACACATAGTGGTCGGTAAGGGTGTTTTGGCCTTGTTGTTTAATGGCGTAACGTAGTTCTAGCTGCTTATCGCTCAGTTCAAAGTCGAAATACAGCACGGCCTGTGCAGGGGCTTCTTGCTTAAACCCTTGTATGGCGTTTCCGTTGGCAATGCTTTCGGCAATTTGTATGGCCAGTATGCTTTTGCCCAGGTTGGTATCGGCAAATAGTATGCATACCTCGTTTTCGTGCCATAGTTCGCTAAAAAGCATTTTGGAGGTTTCGGTATGTTTGGCCTGCTCCATCCGCTCATTTATCAGTTGCCTACGGAATAGGGAGGGGTTGGTGGGTGGAGTGTCACACTGAGCGTAGTCGAAGTGCGACACGGTTTGGCCCGTGCCTCTGTCTTCGACTACGCTCAGACTGACAGCACTCGTGTCTACTTCCACCTGCCAACTCTTCCAATCATCCACATTATTACCAGCCAGCACCCAATCGCTAATATCTTTCCCATCAAAATCGGGTAGTTGCAGGTAGCCTATGTTGTGCTGGGCGGCCAGTTTTTGCCCTTGGCGGATACCTGTTTCGTCGTTATCGAACAGTACCCAGAGGTGGTCGCATTCTTGCTGAATTTCGGCAATTAGTTCGGGTGGGTAGTGGTCGGTTTCGCTATTGCGGCTTAGGGCGTAGATGCCTTTGCTGCGTAGGGTGAGCACGTCTTTTTCGCCACCAGTAAGGATAATGTCGGTCACGTACAGGGGTAATTGGTTAAGGCCAAAACAGTAGTCGGCAGGCTTGCGGCCCGTCCACCTAAACTTGGTTTCTCGCGGACCGAGTGGGCGATACAGCTTAGTGGCATCGGCACAGGTGTAGCCTATAATGGGGTCGGCTGTGGTGCTAACTACAGTGTGCGCGCCATAGCCGTGGCTGGGGATGTCGGTTACTTGGTATTGGTGAAGTTGGGTACTGGTGATGCCGTATTGGGCGTAGTAGTGTGCTGCGGGACTGGTGAAAACGGAGTTGTCATCCTGAACTTGATTCAGGACCTCACGGTCGCAGGTTACGTTATGCTGGTCATTCTTTTGTGTCGTGCCTACGTCAGGTCCTGAATCAAGTTCAGGATGACAGTTGGGTCTTTTTGGATGGTCTGTACTCTTTTTCTTTGGTTTTGGTGGGGTGGTACTGCTTAATCCAAAGTCGCTAGCAATAGTGCGCAGGGTATCGGTAAAGTTGAGTTGCAACAGCGTGCTTACCATATCAATATCGCTATAGGTAGCTTCGGTGCTGTGGTCTTTAGCGCATAGCCTACCCGTTACCGCTCGGTAAAAGCTGAAGCTGGGGTTATTATCGGGCCTAAATGGGCTGCTGATGAGTAGGCCTTTTTTGAGGGGTTTGCTGCCTAATTTATCGGCAAAGTAGCGTTCAATTATCTGTTCACTGGTTAGTTGTTGGTAGAGTTCTTCTTTAGAAATGTGAGGCATGTGTTTTATAAGTTTTAGGTAATAAGTTTTAAGTGGGGGAGGTGCGCCGTGTTTGTTGGGGCGGGATGTACTTACTACTTAAAACTTAGCACTTACAACCAAGCCGATAGGCGACCAATTATGCCGACTAGTTTGAGTTTAAATACTTTGCTGCTACGAAATTGTTGGATATTTCTTTGGGGTGAGGGGTTTATTGAGTTTCAATATTAAATCATTATTTTTATAAAAAATATCTAAATGGAACAGTTA
>CAYGTK010000178.1:0-8809 GCA_964352775.1 uncultured Chitinophagaceae bacterium | reverse complement strand
ACTAATAACGCACCAACTTATTGGTAACTATAAGTTCACCACCTACCCATATCTTATAAATATAGACGCCGTTTAGTAGTTCATTGGTTTGTATTTGGTTATTGCCAGAGCGAAGGTTGTGATTGTATAATTGTTTCCCATTAAGGTCGTATAGTTCAAATTTTGCTGGGCGATTTACCTCTATTGATATTTTGTCACTAGTTGGGTTGGGGTATACTTTTAAGCCAACACTCTCCATATTTTCCCTAATAGAGACTGTACAGTCGTAGTTTGGAATAACAAGCACGGTATCAATACGTGATTGACAGCTGTATTTAATACTTGTATCGGTTAGGGTTAAGTAATAATAAGTGGGTACTTCAGGTTCTACTAATTGTCGTGAAGTTGTGGAATCCAATAGATCAGGACCGCCCCAAGAATACTCTACACCAGTTACGGGAATACTATCACCCAGAAACACTCCTTTACTAAGGGTATCTTGACAGATATATACCGTATCTGGACCCGCATCTGCTTTGTATATGCTTAGTGGACCGAGGTTGTAGTTCGGGAAATGCGGTAGGCCAGCCGTACTACTTGAAGTAGCACCAAGATAGATACTGTAGGCCCCAAAATCACAACTTAAGCCGAATAGGTCTGGGCTATCAATTCTATGTAAGTATCTAGATAGCGAGTCTGAAGGACTACAGCTTGAAGCTACGTAAATCTTATTGTCTGGACCTAATTCCAATTGTCCAAAAATACAGTTCCCCTGGGGTTGCAAGTCTGCAATAATCTCTCTGTTGTTAGCAGAAGTACCGCTTAAATTATATTGAAATATTCTATAATTTCCATTTCCGAAGGCCGCAGAAGCATATACAAATTGCGCACTTGGAGAAAATGCTAGTCCATAAACAGGAAATGCAGGTTGAGGCAGTATATCAATAGTCTTAGGATTTGTAAGCAACCCAGTGCATCTATCATGATTATAAATGACAATTCTACCTCCTCCTCCATTAGCCACGACTAACCTTGTTCCATCCCTAGAAAATAGCATTTCACCAAAGTTGCTGTCCTGATTACAAAAAGTAAAATTACTAGGTTGGCGCTTTGAAACTATTTCCCCATTATTCTTGAGGTGGTAATAAAGGAATTCGTCAGAACAATTACTTGTTCTATTCAAAACAGATTCTTGAGTAAAGATCCACCATGATTTTCCATCGGCGTGTTTTACTAAAGCAATCTTTTCATTAATAAATGAATCGTTTAATATCGAATCATTAATAAGAACGAGTGAACCGTTTACGTTTTTGAGTACCGCTAGTCTAAGTGCTATACATAAAGGATTCGAACAGCTGTTGACTCGATAATTACTAAGGTAAAAAAGAAACAGGGTAGAGTCGATTGCTAAAAAAGATGCACCGTTCGTGTAAGTGTATAAGTTCGTACTTCTGATGGAGTCAATCAATAGGTTATTATCTTCATTGTATATTGCTTGAAGTTGATTATTGTCGATTGCGGAACTCCCCAAATAAAGAAGTTTTTTGCCTAAAAAATTGGTATATGAACTAGCGACCTCCTGAGAGTGTGCTTGACTTTCAAAAGGTATTGGAGCATTTGTTTTATTGAAAATCAAGCCTTCCTAATCACCACAAGTATAGGGCTTGTACTTGGTTGGGTGTTTGTGTTCATTAATATACGTTGCTTATGTAACTAAAGTCACCTTTTAAAGCTTGATTGTCGGCTACTTTAGTAGTTATAAATCAACCCTGCATGAAAATTCGCATTATCATCACCGCTCTGTTGTTTTGGGCTATCCCTGTGGTTTCTCAAACTAGCTTTCCTTATAAAATTGAACTTCAGCCCGTTTCCGTTGCTGGTATGCCTGGGCTGCATTCCTATGCTTTTGCCCAATGGAACGATAAAATATTGTTGGTTGGTGGACGGCTGGATGGTATGCACGCAAGGCAGCCCTTCCGGTCGTTCCCAGCATCATCTAACAACACCGAATTGATAGTGATAGATATTGAGCAAGGGGCATATTGGTCGGCAGCAGTTAGTAGTTTGCCTGCTAACCTTGCTGAGCAAATGCAGGCTACTAATATGTGCTTTTACCAACACGAAGACACCCTGTATATCATTGGGGGTTATGCTTTTTCTGCTACTGCTAACGATCATATTACCTTTCCCTACCTAAGCACTATTCAAGTAAGTGAGGTGATTAATGCGGTGATTAGCGGCACACCCATTGCTTCTAGCTTTAAGCAACTAAGTGATAGCGCTTTTGCCATTACTGGTGGGCAGTTAGGTAAAATAGGCGATGAGTTTTATTTGGTGGGAGGTCATCGTTTCGATGGACGATATAACCCAATGGGCCACGCCACCTATGTGCAGCAGTATAGCAATCAGATACGTAAGTTTAAAATAAACAACAATGGCGCGCAGCTAGGCATAAGCGACTACGTTGCCATTACCGACCCTGTGCACCTTCACCGCCGAGATTATAATTTAATGCCCCAGGTGTTTCCCAATGGCACTTTTGGTTACACCATTTCATCAGGGGTGTTTCAAACCACAGTAGATCTTCCCTATTTATACCCAGTAGATATTACGGCCACGGGGCATACACCTATCACAGGGTTTAATCAATATTTGAGTAACTACCACAGCGCTAAAGCTGCCCTATATGATGCCCAGGCAAACACTATGCACTCGTTGTTCTTTGGGGGTATTAGTCAGTACTATTATGAGAATGATAGCCTGATAAAAGATGACGATGTGCCCTTTGTAAAAACAATAAGCTTAGTAAGCCGAAGTGCCAATGGAACCTTGACCGAGTATTTGCTACCCGAAGAAATGCCAGGGTTGAAAGGGGCTAGCGCTGAGTTTATACCTAATATGGATATACAAATGCTATTTGATGAAGTAATAGATTTAAACGCGATAGGTACTGATACCTTTGTTATTGGCCATATTTTGGGTGGAATAAGCAGCAATAGACAGCATGCATTTGCTACTAATAATACCGAAGAAACCAATGCCGACACCACCATATATGCAGTACGATTGATACGCGACAATGCTGTTGGCCTAAGGGAGCTACCCGGGCAGCATAACTTTGAATTTACCGCTCGCCCTAACCCCGTTGAGCAACGTTTGGAGTTGAACTTTAACAGTAATAATGCCACAAAGGCTTACTATTTTATAACAGACATACAAGGCAAAATGGTACAACAGGGCCCAATTGACATAACAGGACAAGGACCCATGCAATGCTCTATACAACTAACCAACAGTGTACCAAGCGGTGTGCTAATGATAAGCCTTGTATTTGATGATAAATATTACGCCGTGCAAAAGCTAGTTAAGCAATAGTACACATCAAATATTTATAGGAGGCATTTTCTATTATACACTTTACCAGATAGGCTACCGCACCACAAAAGCCTTCCTTACCACCTCGTTATCTAACTGTATTAGCACATGATACAGGCCTTTGGGTTGATGGCTTAGGTCTAGCTGCTGGGTGTGTTGTAGGTTGGTTAAGGTTTTCATTTGATTGAACAAGGCTAGGAATTATCAATATTCTCTATATTAGATAGATGAAGAGAGAACTACTTGTATTCTTCAGTATACTGTTGTTGCTGCCTGCGAGTATGATAGCCCAATGTATTACTGATCCTGGAACAGGTGCCCTACAACCAGGCTTATATCCTGAAGATGATGCTGATATAGATGGTATGGAATGGGATGAACCTTATGAGTTTACGTATCAATACGTGAACTATAACTCATTAGCTTTAGCTCAACGGGTACCTGATAGTATTGAGCTTTTAGGGTTGGTTGAACCTAGCTATACCCTGGATTTTGTGACTGATAAAACAAATAATCGATTTACACCGGGTGAAGCTGGCTGCATTAAGGTGTTTGGCACACCAACATCTAGTAGTACTATACCAAGTTATGTGGATATTGTGTTTCGAATCCGAGTTTATATAGACTTGAATGGCCTAGTTACCATAGATACTACTAGTGATGTATTTGGTGTGTCAAGTAGGATTAATGTAGTTCACCTAGACAGTATTCCATACCTTCCTTCTAGTACTCGAAACCTTAATCTGCTTTCCCAGTTATCCTTATTTCCTAATCCAACTAAGGATAAGCTTTATATACAATTCACTTCAAATCAATCGAGCGACGCTACTGTACATATTCACGATTTGAGTGGTAAGGTGATACATCAGCAGTTGCTACACTTATCACTAGGTGAAGGTACAGCAGTTGTAGATGTTTCTGAGTACGAGCTAGCTCAAGGCCTCTATCATCTAAGCATAACCGACGGCGAAAAATTTAGCCAGCAGCGTTTTATAGTGGAGTGATGTAGCTACCGCAACACAAAAGCCTTCCTCACCACTTCATCTTCCAACATTATCAGCACATGATACACACCCTTGGGTTGATGGCTTAGGTCTAGCTGCTGGGTATGTTGTAGCTTGCTGGGGCTGTTTAGCGATCGTACCTCTATACCTAGATTGTTGATGATGGAGATGTTTAGCTCTTGCTGTTGCCTTAGGTCTATTTGTAAGCCGATCAGCCCTGTGCTTGGGTTGGGGTATAGGTTAATGGACTTTATCCGATAGTTGCCTTCAATACTACTGGCGGTATAAGCGGTATCAGCTTGGCCTTGGCAGCCGTTGTTATCGGTTACCACTATGCTGTACTGTCCGTCGGCTAATGCCTCGTGGCTTTGGTTGATTTCACCAGCTAGGGGGTTGCCATCTAAAAACCATTGGTAGCTGCTGTAGGTACCCGTGCTTAAGATATTGTTGTTGATCTGAATAATAGGAGTGGGAGTGGGGTTTTCCGTAACCGTTATGTCAGCGCTATCTACACAGCCGCTGCTGTTGGTAACGGTAATAGCGTAGTTGCCGCCCGAGGCTATAAATATGTCGGAACTGGTGCTGCCTGTAGACCACAAGTGGGTACTAGCCGCGCCGCCAACGTCGAAGTACAAGGAATCGCCCGCGCAGAACGAGCTGTCGGTAGGCAATAATATGAATGGTAGGGGTAGTACGTCTACAAACAGGCTGTCAGAAGTTATAAGGCAGCCACTGGTATCGCTTACCACTACAAAATACTCTCCAGTAGTTCCTGCAAGTATAGAGGCTGTGCTGCCCCCGTTACTCCATTGGTAGCTGGTGAAACCTGCAGGTACACTAAGCTGTACTGTTTGGCTATCGCAAAACTGCAGCGGGCCGCCCGCGATTATCAGCAGAGTGTCGTCACAAAAAATGTAGGTGAATCCCCCAGGCATAGTGCTGGTGCTGGTGTAATTGATAGAACTCATTTCAGGGGCATCGTACCACGTTCCGCTGGCTACATGTTGCTTTTGTGTACCTGTGCTGAAACCACCCCAAGTGGTGGCTCCTCTATCTAAACTCTGGTAGTTGGTACTCTGCTGCGCCTGTAGCTTGCCCGGCAGGCCAACTATGCACAGCAACAGTGCCAGCACTATGCTGACTCTGCTAATTGTGTTAGGTAATACCATGGTTTACTGCGCTCTATTGTAAAGTAATGTGCCTTTCATTTCAGGTTCTTTCTCTACTTCCACTTCCATGCGGTTGTCTTGTGCATAGTCATCTTGACGAACACCAGTTATCTGCCAGCTTACTTTTACGCCTGGCTTATCGGTCATTATCTCAAACTGGTTGTCAGCTAATTCCTTATATACTACGGCTTGGGCCATGTCACCAATTACAGTTAGCTGGTAGCGGAATTCCATGTTAAGTGCTTGGAAGTAATCTGGCATTTCTACCACGGCTACACCGCTGCTATCAGTAGTTGTATTACCGTTGTAGATATTCATCATATCTGGCGATTCTACAAAAGAGTGATACAAGTACTTGTTCTCTTTATCCAATGGATGATCTATACGGAAAGTACCGCCCAGTTTACTGATGTTACCCTGTATGTTCACGTTCGCAAAAATGTCTATCGTTTGTGTGTTGGGTAGAAAAGCCATACCTACTTGCTGAGTAGTGTTATCATCCATCACCAAAAAGGTCATAGCGCGATTTATCGGGTCAAATTCGTTTACGCTGCTCATGCCGCTATCATCTTGCGTTATGTCTGTAGCTACACCTGAACGTACCACGCTACCTGCGCTCGCATCGTATTGACAAACGATGGAGTTTGCTCCAATTAGATCATCGAACGACTGCACCACCACGCCAATATTTACGGGGTCTAAAAACAACTCCGATGCCGTTCCTTGACCGTTATCTAGTTGATGCGAAACAGCACCAGTACTTACTATAACTCTGTCATCAGCATCATATAATTGGGTTACACTATTCACTCCATCAGTTACTCCAACACCTACCGTTCGTTCTGTATCATCGTACGAAAACTCAGCATCGCCATTATCACCTTCCATATCTAAACCATCATGATCTACTGTTGATTTTTCATTAGGCTTAGTAGGGTCGGGTAGTACGATTATAGGTCCGCCAATCATACTTACTGCTTTGTTTACAGCATCTAGTTGCACTTTTACCTCCATACCATTGGTTTTGTCGGTAGCTATTAGTTCACCGCCTGTTGCTGTTAAGGCTGCTTTCATTTCTCTTATAGCATCTTCTAACATCATTTCCTCTGCCGATAGGGTTCCCTTCTCATCTTGCTGAAAAGGATTTGGTAGAACCACCAGAGGGCCGCCAAGTGCTTCTATTATCTTATCTACGGCATCCAAATTCACCTTTACCTCCATGCCATTGGTCTTATCGGTAGCAACTATTTCACCACCGTTTCCAGTTATCACTTGTTCAAATCTTCTAAGGGCATCTTCAAGGGCAACCCCCTCTTCATCTATTTCTGCTTTTTCGTCTGAAAATGGATCGGGAAGTATGATGATCTTACCAGTAAACAGTCGCATAATACTGTCAATTACGTCCATTTCTATTTTCACTTCATTACCTGTGGTTTTATCTTCCACTTTTATCTCACCACCTTCCGTAGTTAAGCCTTCGCTCATTTTCTTTTGAAGGTCTTCCATCACACGTTCTGCTTCCTTTAAAAATTGGCGCGTATCAGGATCATTATCTGGTCCGTCTATTTTCACTCCTTGGTCGGTCACCTCTAGTTTATGGGTGTCCATGCTGTCTTTAATGCCTCCTTTTAGTTTGATGTTGCCACACATCACTTGGCTTTGTTGTATTACAATATGCTGGGTGTAAATGGTATCTGTTCTAGTATAAAAACTGAATACGCTATCTGTACGCACAGTAGTAAGGCGTAAAGAATCGGCACAAAGCGAATCGGCATACAAAGCAACTATGGCGAAAGGAACAGGAAGCATGCGCACGGCAGGGGCTAGGGTTTCCAATCCATTTACACCATCATCAAAGGAGATGTGTAAGAAAATGGAATCGTTCTGTTTCCAAATGGTAGGGCTTAAAAATGTTTGAGGGGCGGTACCCAACTCAACGGAGTAAGCACCTAGATTTACTGGTACAGTAATAGTACCACTAGCCCATAGCGAAGTGCCTGCTTGGTCTTTCAGTTCAAAGGCCATGTCGTAGTTGCCACTAAAGGGCGCGCCATTAGCGTCGGCAATGGTACCCTGGTAAGGTATGGTTACTGGGCGCTGTGCCATTAAATGCTGGGGAAGCAAGAAACTCAGTAATAGAATAACGGATAGTAAAGAACGTGTCATGGGCTGATGATTTTGGTTTTTAAATATGCTTTGTAGCTAATTTATCAACTACTTACACATACTTAAAATACAAATTTCTTGCGTGTGATGAATTGCCATTAGCTGCTTTATAGACCAATGCCGTACTTGTTACTACTTGAATGCTAATGTTTTAGCGGCTTGCAAGTGTTGTGAACGCATTAGTGTTTAGCCTATATAGGTTGGCTGAGTGGGGGAATGTGATGGTTTTACACTTTTATATTTTTTGCTGAAAAAATGTAGACACATCTAGATCCAATAGTTTATATGTAGATTATTGTAATGAATTAGTGCTAACTTACGGCTTAAACCTAAATCCATGCGTCAATTTTTTATTTGGGCACTACTTTGCCTCCTTCCGTTATTATCATTTGGACAAACTTCTTGTGATAATGGACGATATGTTAATCCAAACCATTTCCCTGCTTTTACCAGTACTTTGAATATTCCTTTTGGTTCAAACATAGCTGTGGGGTCTACTAGCCAACAGCAATTAGATCTTGACTTTTTTGAGCCTACGGGTGATATTCTTGCAAAGCGACCATTGATAATTGTTCTATTCGGTGGAAGCTTTATTGGCGGTGTTAGAAGTAATGTGCATGATATATGCGAACACTTTGCCAAACGGGGTTATGCTACAGCAGCTATAGATTACCGGACGGGTATATTTTTTCCGCTAGATCCATCAACTTCTAACCAAGCTGTTTTTAGGGTAATGCACGATGCCAAGGCGGCCACTAGGTTCTTTTATAAAGATGCCCAAACTGTGAATGCTTACAGAATTGACACTAACAATATCTATTTAGCGGGTGTTTCTGCAGGTGCTACTGGCGCATTATATGCAGCATACTTAGATGATGTTAGCGAAATACCTGCTGCTATTTCTCCCAATATTGCCACTTTAGGCGGTATTGAGGGTTTAAGCGGAAACCCCGGCTACTCTAGCAATGTGGCAGGTGTTATTAGCTACAGTGGTGCTATAGGCGATACTGCCTGGATAGATTCAGGCGATGTGCCTGCAGTATTGTTTCATGAAACATTGGATAACGTGGTTCCTTATGCTACAGCCCCCTTTTCTGTTAGTGGTATACCTACGGG
>CAYGTK010000177.1:0-8818 GCA_964352775.1 uncultured Chitinophagaceae bacterium | reverse complement strand
ACCCTTTCGTGATGAGAGAAAAGGATGCTTCACCCCCGGAGCATCCTTTTTTTATTGTATCACTTTCCAGTTATCCTTACCATGTATATCTTTTTCTACATCTTGAAGAATAGGGATGAGGTCACCAATTGCTATGAAGTCAAAAAGTGGCTTTCCATTTAGGTTTGAATCTATTACAAGAGTTTTCCATTTAGCAGGTCGTTTAGGCTCAGCTTTATTAAGTTTAAATACTAAATCATGAGAAGCAGCATTTCTTATATGCCTAAAGAATTCGAGCGTTGGACTGCTATGTTTAAGGTTTAATTTCTTAACCTTTTCATAGGTTGAGTTAATAAGAATTGCGGCACTAAATGAAATAAACTCAAATGCGTTAGGGTCTGGTAGTTCTTCTAGATTAGTTGTAATGACGCCATCAAAACTCGTTTCCAGGGAGAATAGTTTTGCAGTATCGGAAGGGATATATTTGGTAGCATATTCTCTTAAAGGAATCAAATGACTTGTTAGTAAGAAGTGTAAAATATTCTGACTAAATAGACCGTCGAGATTATAAGAGTGACTAATCATATGCATAGTGAAGCTATAATAATGTAAAAAAGGGGAAATCTATTATTCACTCAACACAGCCTCAACCGCAAAAGCATAACCATCCATACCTAATCCTGTAAAATTACCCGCGCAGTTCGGGCTGATAACAGAAGTATGTCGCCATTCCTCACGCTCCAATACGTTGCTGATATGCACTTCAACTACAGGAGATGCGATGGCTTTTATAGCATCAGCTATCGCATAACTATAGTGACTATATGCCCCTGCATTCAGAATAACTCCATCATCTGAAAAGCCCACCTCATGAAGTTTATCAATGATTGCCCCTTCGTGATTGCTTTGGAAATAGCTGAACTGCACATCAGGAAAACGTGCCTGTAATTCCTTTAAGTAATCCTCAAAAGCTTGCGAACCATATATCTCTGGTTCGCGCTTGCCAAGTAAATTTAAATTGGGTCCATTGATAATGGTGATGTTCGCCATGCGTTAAATATACTATACATCGCTCAGATGGCGATGGTGGTATTGATCAAGATATACAACAAAAGAAAACGCATATTCACCTTATGGATTGGAAGAGTGCTCGGAATGGATTTAAAGCTTACTTGAAGTTGGAGCGATCGCTATCGCCCAATTCGGTGTCGGCTTACATGAACGACTTGAAGCATTTGCAAGACTATCTTCAAGAGCAAGAGATAAGCTTGCCACCTGAAGAACTCACTTCTGAGATACTAGAAGAATTCGTATTGGCCATAAGTGCCAGCGGCGTGGCCGATACCACGCAAGGCCGCATCATTTCAGGAGTACGGGCATTTTACAAATACCTGCTGATGGAAGATGTGATGGACCATGACCCCACTCAACTTATCGAAGGTCCCAAGCTGCAACGCAAGCTGCCTGATGTATTGCACTATGAAGAGATACAAGCCATTTTAGCAGAAATAGATTTAAGCAAGCCAGCTGGAGTGCGAAGCCGAGCAATGATAGAAGTGCTCTACGGTTGCGGACTTCGGGTTTCTGAATTGATAGGGCTCAAGTTATCTAACCTGCATTTAGAAGTAGGCTACATAAAAGTATTCGGCAAAGGAAGCAAAGAACGGCTGGTGCCTATCGGGAATGATGCTATTAAATACATCAAGATGTATCGCGATGATATACGTGTGCACATAGCTCCTGATAAAGAAGCCGTAGATAGTCTTTTCCTCAACCAGCGGGGTGGGCAGATCTCGCGCATTTCCGTGTTCAATATGGTAAAGGATGTGGTGCGTAAAGCTGGGATAGACAAGAAGGTCAGTCCGCATACCTTCCGACATTCCTTTGCAAGTCATCTGGTAGATGGAGGCGCTAGCATACGTGCTGTTCAAGAAATGCTGGGCCATGAATCGATAACCACCACAGAGATATATACCCACTTAGATATGGGTTACCTCCGCGATACTATTTTACGCTATCATCCAGGAAATCAGTAGCTATGAATTTCTACCAGGTATTCATCCCGATCACTACGGGTCTATTCTTCTTTACCTTCTTCGTGTGGCGCACCTTTCAGCTTTGGCGACAAACAGGTAAAAGCCCTTTCGTTTTCAGTAAAGAAGACACCGCCATCAACTTCATTGGAAGAATATATGGGTTGGCTTCAATAGTGAGTTGGGTATCCATCGTATTATTCAGTTTCTTACCAGAATATTACGATAGCATTTTCCCAATAAACCGAATGGATAAGGAATGGCTGCGGATAGCAGGCATAGTATTAATAGCTTTCGGCTATGGATGGTCAGCCATAGCTCACCTACAAATGAGTACCTCTTGGCGAGTGGGAATTCAAGCCAACGAACCCACCAAATTAGTAGACTCAGGTTTATTCGGTGTTTCTAGAAATCCCTTCTTCTTCGGAGTATTGATAGCCACGCTCGGCAGCTTCCTAGTAATGAGCAATGCCTTGATGCTTGGGATATTGATAACTACCGTGATAATCATCCAGATACAAGTGCGATTAGAGGAAGAGCACTTAGCTGAAACTGTTGGGGTGGAATATGTGAGTTATATGGAAAGGGTAAGACGGTGGGTGTGAAATAGCAATATTGATAATATCAACGTATCGGCACTAATTGTTAAGGGCGACCTCAATACTATGATTAATCTCTGCATATAATGCTGCTGAAAGCTTGAAGTAAAGTTTATTGCATTCCTCATCTTTTATCCATAGGTCATTCCAAGAACCCATACCACCGAATACAAATGCCCTTGACGAGGCGCAAATTAAACGTCGGGATTCTAGATCTAGGCCATCTTTAGGAGACATATTTGAGTCGTATGAAAATGAAGGTGATCGGCTGGTTAGCTGTTCCTGTGAGGCCCTAAATTTCTCTACCCAATAAGCTTGATCATTTGCTTCTGCAAAGAGAGATATTTTTTCGAGAATTAGATATAAGCGTTCTATTTGTTCGCCTTTATCTTCAGGAATAGGTGTAGATGAATATGTGATCTTCTTGGGACTTTGGACTATTTTAATATCCCATATCCTCTTAGTGTTCTTCTTCTTCTTTTGTTCCTTATTCGACTGAACATTGATGACCCATGAGGTATATTTACTTGGATGTTTCGCTTCTATTACCCAAAGACCTCCTCCGCCTACAAAGCCTGCCAGTCTGTGGTCTTCATTTCCTCTCTTAGTACTTTGACCAGAATAGTGTTTTAGGTACAATCGCTGACAACCTTCTTTTCGAAGGTAGGAGAACCACTCACCTATATCAATAGCAACTACCTCTTGGTACTTTATCAATCCGAAAAGAGTAGATGCATTCGCTCTAAATTCTAGTTCATTAGTAGATGAAAAAGAAGTTGCATTTCTATGCTCATTTATTTCTGTACTTCTAGAATTAAAATGACTTACTAGACATACATTTTTTGCGGTAATGCCGTTCACGAGATAATCAAGGCCTAACCCAATACTCCGTCTGCAAATCCATATAGCCCTGATCCAGAACTAGCGTATCGCCCTTAATGTAATACAAGGTCAATCTATTTTCTCCAATACGTATAGTAGGTTGATCGGTTCTATACATCTCTTTGCCAACGGTATAGGGTTTCTCCCATTCCAGCTTTTTGTCTTTGTATTGCTTAACCGTTCCGTTCTTGTCAAAATCTAACTTACGGGTATAGCCCTTGGTTTTTGGGGTGCTTATTTCTGGCATACGGAAGCAGCAGCTGGTTTTTAGCCAAACCCATTCTCCCAGAATATCCTTATCGGTAGCCGCGGTGGTTTTCTCCTCTATCTCTTGCGGGGCAGGAGTTGTGGTGGTAGCTTCTTTTCCATTTTTACATGCGCCAAAGCTTAGCAGCACTATCATTGCGTATAGGTGTAACATCTTCATCTTTAGCGAATATAAGGCAAATGATGTGCCAGTTATGCGGGTTGTTGCGCAAAAATATCATTCAATCGCTTCTCAGGTCTGCCTTCCCAATTGCGTTTATGGTAGGCATAACCAGCTATTAGCGGCATAGCAATGGTAGCTTCTGCCCACACCATTTGCTCGTTCACGGTATCTACTTTACCCCAGCTGCAAGCCTCTTTTAGGGTCGATCCTGAAAGAGCACCGTCGCGTTCATCGGCTACGGTTATCTGCACGGCATATTTGTGCATTGGGGCATCTTTCTCTAGTATTTCGGTAGCTACTACTATGTCTTGCACAAAGTTTTTAGGTACTCCACCACCTATCATGAAAATACCGCTATCGTCATGCTCTAGCTTTATTTTGGTGATCTCTAAAAAGTCGGCTGCACTGTCCATTGTGGTTTTTGGCCCTTGGGTATGGTATTGGTGGTGTACCAATCCGAAGCCCGCCGAGCAATCGCTAAAGGCAGGCACAAAAATGGGAACGCCCTTTTTGTGGCATTTGTATACAATAGAGTCTTCGCGACTTTCTGCATACTTATCATTATCAGCTAAGTAGCGACCCATCTCATCAATAAATTCGCGAGAAGAGTAGGGGCGGCGCTCCAAACTTTCAGTTATTTGGGCAATAGTATCATCGCAAATACGCAAGTCTGCCTCATCAATATAAGTATCGTAAATACGATCTATCATCAGGCCGCGCAGCTCTTGGTCATCAACAAATTGAGTGCCCTTGTAATGTTTAAATCCAAGCGCCTCAAAAAAGTCTTGATCCACAATGTTAGCACCCGTAGATACTATGGCATCTACCATGTTGTTATCCAGCAAGTCGGTAATTACCTTCTTCAGTCCCGCGCTAATTAGCGAGCCAGCAAGAGTTAGAAAAACCACACAATCCTTATCCTTCTGCATCATATCAAATATCTTCGCCGCATCGTGTAGGTTACGGGCCTGAAAGGCCATATCGCCCATGGCATCTACCATTGGCACTACGTTGTGCTTGGTGATGTCGATGTGTTTGATTGTTTCTTTAAGGAAGTCTTGCTTTTGCTTTGTCATGGTTCAGAATTGTTTAGGGTGCAAAGTTAGTGGTTTGGGTGATATGTACTACGTTTTTCGTTTTGTATAGGTCAAATTTTACCGCAGCTAATTTGCTGTAAGTATTGTAAAATATAATTATGGAAGCAATACGGCACAAATGGTACACTTGCGGTGCACTCCCAAAAATGGACCCAGTGATAGCAAGGCTTACAGGTCGAGTTTTGGCGGGTTAGGCAAATTTCACAAGCTAGTGATAGCAAGGCTTCCCACCATTTGCCAGATATCGTATTATGTAATGCGTTCACTATCAAAGCTATTTCAAGATATCTAAAAGTGGAAATGGGAGGAAATGAGCATAAACGCTATATTCTATCCCCTCAATATTTATCACAAGATCTGATTTGAGAAAATGTGTGGTACGCCAGATGCTGAAATAAATTCAGCATGACGATGTTGGTATGGGATTTCCAAGAAAAAAGACCCGTCACCCTGAATTTATTTCAGGGTCTGGCGTATGCAAGTCGTGTCAGCTATACCAATCTTTAGCCAGATCTTCTAAAGTTAGGTTTAACTCTTTGATGAGATTCCATTTCCACTCTTTATGCCAACGCTTAAGTTGTTTCTCTCTGGCGATCGCTTGCTCAATGTGATTGAATTTTTCAAAGTACATCAAAAAGAAGAGGTCGTATTTCGAGGTGAAAGTGCTACCAGTTCCATTTTTGTGTTCTAATACTCTTTTCATAAGGTTGGCGGTAACACCTATGTACAACGTGGTTCTGGTTTTGTTGGATAAGATGTAGACAAAGCTCTCTTTCATACGATACAAACTTACGCCAGATGCTGAAATAAATTCAGCATGACGATGTGGGTATGGGATTTCCACAAAAATACGACCCGTTACCCTGAATTCATTTCAGGGTCTGACGTATGCAAGTTGGGTCAGCTATACCTTTTTTAGCTGCTTTCTTTCTTCTTGTTTGATATAATCAAGTGCTAAATCGAATAACTCTACTAGTGGTCGAGGTATGTGGCTCTTCCAAGAATACTCCGTATTACCTGAAATGTGCGAGAAGTAAGCCATACAATAAGCCATTATTTCATCAGGAAGGTCAGAGGGTCGTCGCCAACTGTTTTCCCAAAACCCATCGGTACTATATCCAGAATTTCCCATGCCATTTGATAGTATTACACCAAAACCTAAAGAAACACCCGCTACATACAAAAATTCGTCATTTGGTTCGTCCTCCTTAAACATCTTTCGCTCAGTGAAAAAGATGTATGTGAATTCAAGTGCTAGTCTAGCAAAAAGGTAGGGCGGTTCTTTTAGTAGAGATTTTGAAATGGTTATCAAATACCCCTTTTCGCCTCTTATAGTTTTGGAGATAAAATCCTCTCCTTCAACTACCAATGGAAGTTCGTTAGAATCTCGCATATCTTGATACAACTGGAAGTCTATCCTAGAACGTTCAATATCAATGTAAGAGGAAAGATCATCGATTAGGTCATTTAGTTCTACCTTTTCCGCTGAGTAAGTTTTAGGAAAACTAGATATGCTTGGTACAACGAATGAAGCAGCGTCATTGATTTTTTTGTCTCGAGAGTCTAGCAGAAAAAGTAAGTTGTCCTCTACCCACTGTTTAGCTTCTTGGTCAATATGAAAGACCTTCTTTCCCTTCCAAAAATTAAAAATACTCATGCATTAAATGTAGTAGACCTTGCTCTAAATTAATAAACTAAGGTGTATCCAACCAGCACCTACATCCTATCAACAACCTCAATACCCAACAACCTCAACCCAGAAGCGATAACCTGCCCAGTAAAGCGGGATAGGTTTAGGCGGAGTGCCTTCTGCTCGTCGTTGTCGGCGGTTAGTATGGGGCATTCGTTGTAGAACTTGTTGTAGTTCTTGGCCAGTTCGTACACGTAGCTAGCTATGGCCGATGGGTCTAAATTGTCGCCTGCATCTTTTACTACGGTGGGGTATTGGTATAGCGAAATGGTCAATTCCTTTTCCGCTGCCGCCATGGCGTAGGTACTTGGGAAGTCGCCTGTGGTGTCGCCTGCTTTGCTCAATAGCGACTGTATTCTGGCATAGGCATACTGCACAAATGGCCCTGTATCGCCTTGTAAGTCAATAGAACTTTCAGGATCGAACAACATCTTCTTTTTGGGATCTACCCGAAGCATGAAATACTTCAAAGCACCCAAACCTATCTTGCGATAAAGCTCTTTGGCTTCGGCATCGCCTAAGCTATCTACCTTGCCTAATTCAAGCGTTGCCTTTTCGGCGGTATCTATCATTTCTTGTACCAAGTCGTCGGCATCTACTACGGTACCTTCTCGGCTTTTCATTCGTCCGCTTGGCAAGTCTACCAAGCCATAGCTTAGGTGAAAAATACCCTCGGCATATGGCTTACCCAATTTTTTCAGGGTTTCCCTAAGCACTTTAAAGTGATAATCTTGCTCATTAGCCACCACATATATCGAGCGATCCATAGTGTAATCGTTGTACCGCTCTTGCGCCACGCCAAGATCTTGCGTGAGATACACCGATGTGCCATCGCTACGCAACAATATCTTCTGATCTAGTTTCACATCCTCCAAGTCTACCCAAGTCGATCCATCCTCTTTAGTATAGAACGATCCATTATCTAGGCCCTCTTGCACTAAAGCCTTTCCCTTTAGGTAGTAAATTGACTCCTCATAGTGCTTTTCAAAATCTACGCCCAGCTTGGCAAATGTTTGCTCAAAACCAGCATACACCCAATCGTTCATCTTTTTCCAAAGGCTTAACACGGCTTCGTCGCCAGCCTCCCATTTTAGCAGCATTTCGCGAGCCTCTTGCATAAGTGGGGCTTGCTCTTTGGCTTCGTCTTCACTTTTGCCTGTGGCTATCAGTTCTGCTACTTGAGTTTTGTATTGCTTGTCAAATTCTACGTAGTACTTTCCAGCTAAGTGGTCGCCTTTCATGCCACTGCTTTCGGGCGTTTCTCCATTCCCGAATTTCTGCCAAGCCAGCATACTCTTACATATCGCAATACCGCGGTCGTTGTAGATGTTCACCTTGTGTACATCGTTGCCGTTAAAGGCCAATATCTCTGCTACAGAATAACCCAGCAGCATATTCCTAATGTGCCCTAAATGGAGTGGCTTGTTGGTGTTCGGTCCGCAGTATTCTATTACTATGGTTTCGCCCGTAGGGGCTTGTTTACCAAATTCGGCATTGCTGCTTTCTTCTTTCAAAAAGTCGAGCCAAATGTTTTCGTTGATGGTTAAATTCAAGAAGCCTTTTACCACATTATACTGCGTGGCTAGGTTGCCAGATGCGATCAACTTATCGCCTAGCTCTTGCCCAACCATGTCGGGGCTCTTTTTGGCGGCTTTTACAAAGGGAAATATCACTACAGTATAATTCCCCTCAAACTCCTTTCGGGTAAGGTTTATCATTACCTTGTCAGCGGTCACATCTAGGTCGTAAAGTTCATTTACGGCCTTGGCGGTCATTTCCTGTAATTGCTGACTAATAGTGCTCATTTTTTCTCCGTTTTCAGCGGGCAAAGTTATTACTTTTGAGCCAGTTATTTGGACCACACCCTATGCTATGAACAACAAGTATATTGATCTTATTAACCAGACCTTCTACTTCCCGCAAGAAGGCTTCGACGTGCAGAACGGCGAACTCTATTTTAACAGCTACCGCATGATGGACTTGGTGGAAGAACACGACACCCCCGCCCGTGCTACGATGCTGCCTAAGATAAGCTCGCAGATACAAAAGGCAAAGGAGCTATTTAATAAAGCCATTAAGAAGCACGATTACAAAGGCAAGTACCATTA
>CAYGTK010000176.1:0-8832 GCA_964352775.1 uncultured Chitinophagaceae bacterium | reverse complement strand
TGTGCTCTGTCCGTTTACGTCAATCTTCAAGCTACCTGAAGGAACCAATTGCGATTTTGCAAAAATGATACCCCCAACTAGGAATGATAGGATCACGAAGAACGCAAGTACACTACCGATTATAAAAACAATATCTAAGGCAAATAACATAGTCGTTATATTTTGCTGTTACAATTTAATACCTACCAAGCTCATAAACGCGATGCCCATTAAACCTGTGATAATGAATGCTATACCCAATCCGCGCAATGGTGCAGGAATAGCTGAATAACGAAGTTTCTCGCGAATAGCGGCAATTGCTACTATAGCTAAGAAGAATCCAAAACCAGCACCCAAACCGTAAACGATACTTGGAAGCAAAGCATATTCTTTAGTGAACATGAACAATGTACCCCCTAGAATAGAACAGTTTACCGTAATCAACGGTAAAAAGATACCAAGTGATACATATAATGCAGGGCTAAAACGCTCTATTACCATTTCCACTAGCTGAACCAGTGATGCAATAACGGCGATATATACTATCAAGCTCAAGTGCTCAAAGTCTGTTGTAGCTAATGAAGGCGAGATCCATGCTAATGCACCTTCTCTTAAAATAGCTTCGTGAATTAACCAGTTGAGTGGTGCTGTAATAGCCAGTACGAATACAACAGCTAATCCCAAACCGAAAGCGGTCTGTACCGTTTTTGAAACAGCTAAGAACGAACACATACCTAGGAAATAAGCCAACACCATATTCTCAATAAAGGCTGACTTGATAAAAATGTTTATTAACTCCATCTTATTACGATTCTACTGTTATGATACGTCTACTAACTTGGTATTCCATCCACGTTGTATCCAAATGAATACCCCGATAAGGATGATTGAAGAAATAGGCAACACCATGAGACCGTTGTTCACATATTCCCATTCCCAATTCCATCCAAATATTGACCCAACCCATGCAACTAGTTTACTAATACCTCCCATTACTTCCAAACCAAAAATAGTTCCAGAAGCGAAAAGTTCGCGAATAGTACCAACACCTATAAGGATAAGCGCGTAACCCAATCCATTACCAATTCCATCAAGGAAAGAAGGCCAAGGATCGTTAGCCATGGCATAAGCCTCTAAGCGACCCATTACGATACAGTTGGTAATAATAAGCCCTACGAATACCGATAGTGTTTTACTTACGTCGTAAGCGAAAGCCTGAAGTGATAAGCTTACTAGTGTTACCAAAAAGGCAATTACTACTAGCTGCACGATCATACGAATACGGTTAGGTATGTAATTACGCAATGCCGAAATGGTTAAGTTGGCAAAGCCAGTTACTACCATTACTGCAACACCCATATAAAGGGAGTTTATTAAGGTACTGGTTACCGCCAAAGCACTACATATACCTAATACCTGTACGGTTATCGGGTTATTGTCGTTTAATGGGTCGGTAAGTAAGCGACGGTTCTTCTTCCCGAATAACGGTTCGCTTTTAACTGCTACATCTGCCATTAGATAGTTTTTACAGTGTTAAAAAATGGTTGGTAAAGGTCTACACACTTTGCGAGCATATCCTCTGTTCCATCACTGGTAATAGTGGCTCCAGACATACCGTCTACTTTATAGCCACCTTTTTCATCTACTCCAGCGTTACCTTCTCCTTTCAACACATCAAGGGCAAAGCTTCCATCATCTCCATATAATTTCTTTCCTTGAAATTGAGAGCGAAACCAGTATTCCGTTAAGCGAGCACCCAAACCAGGTGTTTCTCCTACGTGACCAAAAGATGCACCACGAATGGTGTTAAAGTCATCCTCCAAGGCTAAGTAACCATAAATACGATCCCAAAGACCTAAACCTTCTAATGGAATGATGTAGTTCACCTTTCCATCTTTCTCGTATTCATACACTGGGTAGTTACGATCTGCAAGGTCTTTCTTCAATTCTTTCTTGAAATCTAGTTCGAAAGCATTGTCACCTATGGTTTCTCCTTCAGAGTTAACTACCATTTCGGTAATGTTTCCACCATAGGTACTTTCGACAAAGTCTTTTGTGAATGTAGTGTCCTCCGCTTCTTCCGTTACAATAATAACAGATTGAAGGATCTGAGTTTTCTTATCTAGCTCTACATTCTGATCAATGATCGGGCTGAGTGCTGAAGTAATGAATGATAACAAGGTAGCTACTACCAGTACCATCCCCACCAAAAAGGTGAATATATATCCGTTTGATTCTTTATTGAACGACACGACTTAACCTCCTGTTTATGTTTGCTTGTAAAACAATGTGATCGATAAGTGGAGCAAAAACGTTCATGAATAAGATCGCCAACATCCATCCCTCAGGATATGCTGGGTTCAATACACGAACTATCATTCCGATAACCCCTATCAAGAAGCCATATACCCACTTACCTGTGTTAGTACTGCTCGCAGTTACAGGGTCAGTAGCCATAAAGGCCATAGCGAAAAAGAAACTTCCCATGATGAACTGATAATAGAACGGCACACCAATAAAGTAATTGATAGCCTCATCGCCATACATGCTTGTTGCTAGTAAATTCATTGCAATACCTGATACTATAAGTCCCAATATCATAGAAGCCATAATTCGCCAGCTAGCAATACCAGCGGCAACTATCAATCCAGCACCAGCTATTACTAATGGTTTGTTCATTTCACCAATAGAACCTGGCATAAAACCCATGATCAAGTTGAATAGCGAATATTGTTGCTCGCCATCAGGTAATGTAGCAGCTTGTACAGCTGGCCATCCACCCTTGGCCGCAAGGGCTAGTGGTGTAGCCCCTGAAAAACCGTCGGCTACTATGGAGAACCAACCAGAAGCAGCTACAGCTGATGCAGCAGATGCTGTTAATAAAGAAAGGTCGTAACTTTCTAAACCTACTAAGCTGTGTATCCAGTTGTAATCGTAAGATACCCAAACAGTATCGCCCGATATATCGCCAGGATAGGCAAAGAAGATGAACACCCTTGCGGTTAAGGCTACGTTCAATATGTTCATACCAGTTCCACCAAAGGCTTCCTTAGCGATGATAACCGAAAATGCTGTAGCAAGGGCTACCCACCAAAGATTAATATCTGGTGGCATTATTAATGGAATAAGCATACCTGAAACCAAGAAGCCCTCTTCCACCGAGTGACCTTTAAGTGCAGCGAAAATAAACTCGATACCTAAACCAACAACGTGAACTACAATGATCAACGGAATTATCTGTATCACACCATAAATGGCTTTAGATAAAATACCGTCGGTTAACCCTGGGTACATACCTAGTGCTATATAGTGCTGGTGACCAATATTCACAATACCGTGAACCAAGGCCAGCTGCATAGCAATAACCACGTGTACCATGGTACGCTTAAGATCCATACCATCTTTAATGTGCACGCCTTTACCACGCGTTACATGGTCGGGTTGGAATAAAAAAGTAGCTATCGCATCCCAAGTGGTGTGGGCTACCCTTCTTTCCTTAGCGGGTTCTAGCCGCTTCATTAACTTTAAAATAGGATTATCCATCTATCTGTATTGTTATCCTTTTCTTAATTAGCTCTGCTCTCTCATGTAATCCAATCCTTCGCGTAATATCTCTTGCACATCTACTTTAGACGTACAAACGAACTCACACAGAGCTAGATCTTCTTCTACTACTTCGTATATCCCGAAACCTTCCATTTTCTCGAAGTCGCGGGCCATAATGGCTTTCAATAAATGTTGAGGGTAAATATCCATCGGTGTTACCGACTCATATTGACCAGTTACCACAAATGCACGCTCTTCACCGTGGCTGTTGGTATTCACCTTAAATTCTTCCGAAGGGAACAAACTCCAAGGAAAGGTTGGTGAAATACTAGGGCGAGCGTAGCTAGGTAGTAACCAACCAAACATCTCGTAGAAGTCTCCTTCTTCAATAACGGCTAGTGCGTTATCAAAAAAGCCTACGTGACTGTTGGTCTCTACCTGCTTACCAGTTAACACATCTCCGCTGATGTAGCGTACATGGTCGTCAACCAATTTATCTTTTACTACTTCGCCAATGTTGGCTCCCAAGTAGGTTTCGTAATACTTAGCATTTTCTACTTCCGGACCAGCAAGGGCCATTAGGTGGCGCGTATCAAAACGACCATCTTTAAACAAACGGCCAATGAACACAACGTGCTGCGGGTCTACTGTCCAAATAGTCTCTCCTTTATTAATAGGAGCAGTATGGTGAATTTGCACCCCAACATTACCTGCTGGGTGAGCACCTTTGTAATAAGTCTTCTTAACTCCTTTAGCTTCTTTATAAGTATCGCAAGGCTTAAGATCAGCATTCAGTCCTAAATGAACTGTTCCGTCGGTTAATTGCTGTAAAGCGTCAACACCTGCTTGGAAAGCTGCTGCTTCCCCTTGAAGCGTGTAATTATAATTAGCCGCACTAGGGGCAGAATCGAAACCAGAGATGAAGATGTCTCTTGGGGCATCTGCTGGATCAGCTACTACATTGTATGGACGCTGAAGAATAAAAGGCCAAGCGCCTGCTTCTAACAAACGATCAAGCACATCTTGGCGAGACATTCCTTTAGGGTCTGCTGTCGGGAAGTCTTTGTATTGCATTTCTTTATCCGCCAATATCACTAACTCAGCAATAGAACGCTTCTCACCACGACGAACTTCTATCAACTCACCACTTACAGGAGCAGTATAAAATATTTCAGGACGCTTCTTATCAAAAAACAACTGGTCGCCCGCTTTAACTGATGTCTTCTCTTCAACCATTACCTTAGGTATTGGCGACATCCCGATGAAGTCTTTCGGTTTTACAGCATAAGTACTGGTATGTATTAAGCCACCATTCTCTTTGTAAGCACGGCCTTGCATTTTAATATCAAAACCACTTTTCAACTTTACAACACTTGAGCCATTCAGATAGCTTGGTCTAGTGCTATTATCCTTCACCATTTCTTCTACACTAGGTATTAGGCTCACATCTTCATCATCATCATGCCCAGCACCGCGAACACGCTCTGCTGAAATATCCAACAGACGATCGGACCCTACATATAATACTAGTATCATCACTAAAAGCACTAAGCCAAATACCGCAAGTACTATCTCTTTGGCATATTTGGTGATACCGTCTGGCTGAACAGCCGTAGCAGCATCTTGCCCAAAAGCAACAGTACTAATAAGTATTAGAGTGAAAAGTGTAAGCCACTTAGTGAGCGAAAGAAGACCTACAGTTTTTGTGCGGGCCAATAAAACCTCTGAACGTTCTACCATTATTGTGGTATTTATTTAAAATCGGCACAAAGGTAGCACTTCAACGCGCAAATTCTAAAGGGATCTGACTGATTTTTTAACAAATTGTCTACACAGTGTCTACCCTTTCATTTTGTGCTTACCTAAAGTCTATTACATTTGGCAGCATGCAATGTTCATTTCTATATAGGCATGTTTATTGCATAGCATTTCTACGTATTCAATTGATAGTGATAAGACAATGATAACGGGCATTACAAAGCGGTTAATAATTTATGCGATAATAACCATCTGCACTTTCCCCTTGTGGGCGCAAGCAGATAGTCTTGGCATTATAGGATACGAAAACCTGATCTACAACCCCAAAGTAAAAACAGTACAATTTTCTCCACTGGGTAAAATTTTAGAACATCCCGTCATTGCCCTACGCGGAAACGACGTGCTTGAGCTCAATTTCGACCTAATGGGCGATGATATGAAAGGCTTTGAATACACCCTAATACATTGCACCGCCGATTGGAAGCCGAGCGACCTGAACATATTTGAATACATCGATGGATTTACGGAAGCCCCTATCACCACGTTCGAATTCTCTTTCAACACATTGCAGCCTTATGTGAACTATCGGCTGCAGATACCTAATAATGATATGGAGCCGCTACTATCTGGCAACTATCTATTAGTTATTTATGATGAAGAAGACCGTGGCAAGGTGTACCTCACCCGACGCTTCTGTTTAGTAGAGCCAATGGTAGAAACGGTGCTGAACACTAAGCGATCGGCAAGGGCCGATTATTTTGATACCCACCAGGAAGTATCGCTAGAAGTACTGCACCCCGACTTGAACTTAACCAACCCCTTTCAAGAATTGAAGGTGACCCTGCTACAGAATTTCCGCTGGGATAATGCTTACATGAACCTATCTCCCACTCTTATTGGCGATGAGAAGGTGGTGTATATTCGCGAGGGCAAATATGTGTTCCCTGGCTTGAAGGAATTCCGATTTACCGACTTCCGCGATATGAACACCAAGCACCGAACAGTATTCAATTTATCACCCCAGGGCGACTGGGTGACCTTGTTCACAGAGAACATTCGCCGATTTAAACCGTACGACTATTATAGAGATGCCAATGGGCGGTACCTTATTGGACTGACCGATCAGTTCCAAAGCCGCGATAATGACAGAGAGGCAGAGTATGTAGATGTGGAGTTTACACTGGAAACAGGAACCCCTTTTACTACTGGAGACATCTTCGTTTTTGGAGAGATAAGCGACTGGCAAGCCAATGATGACTATAAAATGACATACAATTGGGAAACAAAAGCTTACGAAGCATCATTTTTACTAAAGCAGGGGCGTTATGATTATATATACTGCTTTGTAGAAACAGATACCGACAAAGTAGACTGCGCTAAACTGGAAGGCAGTTGGCACGAAACGGAAAACGACTATCAGGTACTGGTGTACTATCGTGGCTTTGCTGATAGATACGACAGACTGGTAGCTTATGAGAGTAGAAATTTATTACAGCCAAATGAGTAGACTATGAAATTAGAGAAAGGAACATTACTGCTGGCAGAACCCTTTATGAAAGACCCGAACTTTAAACGTTCGGTAGTGCTACTGTGTGAGCATAATAATGAAGGCACTATGGGCTTTACCCTTAGCCGCCCCGTGGGCGTTACCCTAAATAAGGTAGTAGATGGCGTAGGCGAATGCGAACTACCGCTATACTTTGGCGGCCCGGTGCAGCGCGATACCCTACACTATATACATAACCTGGGCGAACAAATAGACGATTCTACCGAAATAGCCGACGGCATATACTGGGGTGGCGATTTTGACCAAATAAAGGCACTAGCCCTAACAGGCGACTTAGATGATGCTAACATCCTCTTCTTCTTAGGTTACTCGGGCTGGAGCCCTGGCCAATTAGACGATGAAATGGGCGAGAATTCGTGGATAGTACACAAAGCTAACGAGGAACTCATTTTTGTAGACGAACAAGAGCAACTCTGGAAACAAGCCCTAAAACACATGGGGGGCGATTACGCCCTAATGGTTAATTTTCCTGAGGACCCTACATTGAATTGAGGGGTTAGATACTAGAACTATAGATATTTAGAAGCATTGCCTTTGGGTGGTGCTTTTTTTGTTTGGCAAGGCTTACAAGCTCATAAGTTGATCTAAGAGCCATCAACTTCTCTCTCTCTCTCTCTTTACCTCACTCCACCACAAACGGCCTCAAAAAAGCCACCCATTTCACATAGGCTGCACCCATTAGATGGAGGTCGTCGTTAGTATATTCACTAGCTAAATAGTCATCCTCATCGGCAAACTCGGTATGAATATCAAGATAGGTCAAGTCCATCTCTTCGCACATTTGCTTAATGCCCTCATTTAATTCTAAAATGGGTCCCAGCTTGTGACCAAAAAGCACCTCCCTTCCAACGGGCAGCACCGATTGCACATATATTTTTGTTAAAGAAGAGCGATCGTTCACCGTCCTTAATATGGCCTTGTAGTTGGTCAACACTTCATCAATAGAAACACCTAAGGCCAGATCATTAGTACCTATACATATAAATAGCTTTTTTGGCTGATGCCTTGTTACTTCGCTAATTCTATTCAACACGCTTTCAGTTATATCGCCAGATATACCTCTATTCAGCACCACTTCATTTGGGAAGAACTCGTGCCAACGTGCTCCTTCGGTAATACTATTTCCTAAAAATATGGTAGCCCCTGGTGTTATAGGGGTTGCCCTGAACATGGAGTATCGCTGCTGTTTCAAAACACTTAAAACGTTATCACGCATTAGGTCTTGAACATGCCCCCTCCCAAAGATGATGAGGTATACTAGCAAAAGCAGGATAAAAATGTTAAGCGCAAAAGATAATTGAGTAAGCCTTTTCATTGGTGCATTTTGCTATTGTTAACTACCAGCGAAATATACTATTAATAGCTTTGATAGATAACCATTACTTATGATGATACTATAACCTAAGCAGCGTTTACAACACAAGTAGCACTGCCAAAACCCCTATCTAAAACCCTTGCTATCACTAGGTCAAGAAAATGGACTGTACCACTATTGCAGCAAAAAAATACTTTTCGTTCTACCTTCCTTTTTCCTTAGAAAAGGAGATGTTTAAAAAATCTTCCAAAAGTTCAGCCAAGTTCTTAACTTAATGCTAAAGCTCAGCAATATGGAAAAGGAATTGAAAGAATATATCAACGGAGAAATAGCAGTAACCTACGATGTAGACCTGTGCATACATGCTGGCGAATGTGTTAAAGGCTCTCCCAAAGTGTTTCAACCAAAAGAGCGGCCATGGATACAACCAGAAAATAGCGGTAGTGCCGAAATAATGGCTACCATAGATGCATGTCCAAGTAAGGCTTTGAAATATAGAAAGCTGTAGGGGGAGAATTAAGCGCGCATCAAGCGTACTTCATCTTCAAAGTTGAGCTCGATGTAGAGTTCTTCGTTAATGGTTATTTCTTCTTCTTTCCGAAGACAGATGTAACCGAACATCCCGCTGGTATCCATCATCAAGTTTTTGGTGCGGACATTTTTAGAG
>CAYGTK010000175.1:0-8871 GCA_964352775.1 uncultured Chitinophagaceae bacterium | reverse complement strand
GTGCAAACATCCAGCAATGCGCGAACCAGCTAGTGGTTTGCTTGCGCCAAATTCTTCACGTAGTGACATCAAACCAGGCATTTCCGCCTCGGCCAATTCAATTTCTTTACGACCCCAAGCTGCTAGGGCAATGTCTTTAACTTTGTAGTTTTCAGTAGATACCATGTACTTTTATTTTGATTTCTTAAAAAGCTCTGCAAAAATACAACATCTCTTACTCCTTACCAAGTTCCGATCAACTGGTTAAATTAGCTTAACATCCAATGAATATCAGGCCCTTTCATATCGCATTTCCCGTTCATGATCTAACCTTAACACGACAGTTCTTCACTGATACCTTGAGTTGCACCGTTGGGCGAACATCTGAGCGATGGGTAGACTTAGACCTCTACGGTCACCAGATAACTGCTCACTTAGTAGACGATACAGCTAGCCCAGCCCCTACCAATGCCGTAGATGGCAAAAGCGTACCCGCTAGCCATTGGGGAGTGATACTCGATTGGGACCAATGGCATCAACTAGCCGAGCGACTTAAAGCAGCCGACGTAGAATTCGTGATAGAGCCCTATATCCGCTTTAAAGGAGAGGTAGGCGAACAGGCTACACTATTTTTTAAAGCTCCTGGAGGAGAGAACTACCTAGAGTTCAAGTCTTTTAAAGACGACAAGCAAATATTCAACACAGGAGCATGACGCTGCAAAAGGAACAAGGCGATAAAGGCGAGGCACTAGCAGCAAGTTTTCTGCAAAAGAAAGGCTACACCATATTGCACCGTAACTGGCGGCACAAGCACGCTGAGGTAGACTTAATTGCGCAAGACGGTAACAGCTTAGTGATAGTAGAAGTGAAAGCGCGAAGCAACATGAGTTTCGGTCAACCAGAGACTTTTGTAGATGGAGCCAAACAGAATAAGCTGATACAAGCAGCCAATGCCTATATAGAGGAACATAATTGGGAAGGAGAATGTAGATTTGATATTGTAGCTGTAGATCTTTCAGGTGAGAAACCGGTAATTGAGCATTTTGTGGATGCTTTTTATCCTAGGCAAATGAACGATCTTTAATTAACTTCGTCCCACTAAAGAAGACACAGATGACGAGCGATAATTTAAAGAATATAAAAAGCCGCGTAGAGGCTTTGAGGGGGTACCTTTGACGTCGAGACGAAGCAATATTTCATAGAGGAGAAAGAGAAGATCTCTTCCCAACCAGGTTTTTGGGATGACCCCAAAGCAGCTGAGTTGGTCATGAAAGACATTAAGAAAAATAAGTACTGGGTCAACTTATACGAAAACACCAATACCAAGGTGGAAGATCTAGATGTTATCTACGAATTTTACCAAGCCGAAGAAGTTAGCGAAGAAGAACTGAACGAGCAATATAATAAGACGCTATCTGCTGTAGATGATCTGGAATTTAAAAGCACGCTTAACCAAGAGGAAGATGAACTTGGTGCTGTTATAGAATTGAACAGTGGCGCAGGCGGTACCGAAAGCTGCGACTGGACCAGCATGCTCTACCGCATGTACTTAATGTGGTGCCAAAGCCAAGGCTACAAAGTAACAGAGATAGACCGTGTAGATGGTGATGTAGCAGGCATAAAATCTGCCATATTGGAAGTAACTGGCGACTTTTCATACGGCCACTTAAAGGGCGAAAATGGGGTGCACCGTTTGGTGCGTATTTCTCCATTTGACAGTGCCTCACGGCGGCATACTTCTTTCTCCTCGGTATATGTATATCCTATGGTGGATGATAGTATTCAGATAGACATCAACCCAGCAGACATTAAGTGGGATACCTTCCGCTCATCAGGTGCTGGTGGACAGAACGTTAACAAAGTAGAAACAGGTGTACGACTAACGCACGCACCATCAGGTATTATCATTGAGAATACAGAGAGCCGTTCTCAATTCGGCAATAAGGATAAGGCCATGCAATTGCTGAAAAGCCGCTTGTATGAAATGGAAATAGCCGAGCGGAATAAGAAGAAGGTAGAAATAGAAGCGGGAAAAATGAAGATAGAATGGGGGTCGCAGATACGAAACTATGTGCTACACCCTTACAAGATGGTAAAGGATACCCGAACTGCCCACGAAACTGGTAATGCACAAGGTGTATTAGATGGTAACTTGGATGGTTTTATAAAGGCTTATTTACTTCAGAATGCTGGTTCAGGGGAATAAACTACCTCACCCCTTCAACAAGGCACGCAAGGCATTTAGCTCATCCACTTTTTCGTCTTCATTCTGGCCTTTGTAAACATCTACCAGATACGAGAGCAAAGTATCAATCACCTTCTTATTATCAATTGGCGAGTAGAAACTCTTTTTGTCGTCTACCTCCAATTTTTGAACGTATTGCTTTATCTCGTTACGACTGAAGATAGTACCACGGTTAGCTGCATTTATATAGAATAGAATATCGCCCTGAATTTTGGGGTCATCAAAATCATGTAGGTAGTGCTTGGCATAACCTAACACAAAAAAACGCGGCAACACCACACCATAAACTGGCATATCCACTTGCTGAGCAAGTAATAGATAGAGAATACCCAAAGAGAGTGAATTACCCGTTTTACTTTCTAAAACATTACTTAGGTAGAAGTGATTGGGATTGGGCTCTTTTACTTTTATCGATTTGAATTCTTGCAATACGTATAGCACGTGGTTAAACACATTCACCTGCTCCATTGGGGTAAGGTGGTAATTCTGCTCTAGCCAAACAGCACGCTTAAGGTCGCTTATCTGCTTGCGCATATCTACCTCATCAAGGTCTGGGTAGCGATACTTAGATACGAGATAATAGCCCATGAACAGGTCATGCTCCTCTCCTTCTGCCCAAGCTTTAAATTCGGCGGTCAGGTTATCGTACTGTATGCGGTGTATCAGCTCCTCAATACGCTCTTGCAATTCAGGGTCTGGCGATTCTTCCCAAGCATTTTCTAATGTGGGGATAATAGGACTGCCCATATCCAACAACTTGTTAGCTACATGACTGAACACCTCATTATCAGGGTCATCTAGTAGATTTATGAGTGCATGTAGTTTGCTGTGCTCCATCTATTTTTTCGCTTTACGTACAGGCTTTTTCTTCTTACCAGTATCGTTCTTTATCAAGTCTTGGCACTCCGCTAAAGTCAGTTTCTTAGCGTCTACGTCCTTAGGTATCTTAACGTTCTTCTTGCCCACTTTAATGTAAGGGCCCCATCCACCGTTCAGTACTTGAATGTCTTCTTCTTCAAATGCCATGATGAATTTCTCGGCATCGGCTTTCTTCTTTGCCACTATCAATTCCACCGCTTGATCAAAGGTTATCTCATACGGGTCAAGCTCTGAAGCTTTGGTGATACTAGCAAACAAACTACCTAATTGTACATACGGACCAAATCGCCCGATGTTCGCTTTCACCATTTTCTCTTCGTACTCGCCAAGCTCGCGTGGTAGCTTGAACAACTCCATAGCCTCCTCGGCATTAATGGTTTCAATAGTCTGGTCGGGGCGAAGCTTAGCATAGCGTGGTTTCTCTTCCTCGTCGGGTCCACCAATTTGAGCCATTGGGCCATATTTACCCATACGCACTATCAACTTGCGACCACTCTTAGGGTCAACCCCTAATTCACGCTCACCAGTTACGTATTCGGCTTCTTCTAAAGTCTTCTCTACTGTTTCGTGAAATGGCTTGTAAAAGTTACCTATCATGCTATTCCACACCAACTTACCATCAGCTATGTCATCAAATTCCTCTTCTATTTTGGCTGTAAAGTGATAATCCATCACCTTAGGGAAGTGCTCCTTCAAAAAATCGGTCACCAATGAACCAGCATCTGTAGGGAATAATTTTCCTTTCTCTACACCTGTATTCTCACTTAGCGTTTCCTGCTTGATATTACCGTTCGACAAAGTCAACTCACGATAAGCACGTGGTGTACCTTCTCGCTCGCGCTTCTCAGCATATTGACGTTTCTGTATCGTGCTAATAGTTGGTGCGTAGGTAGAAGGTCGGCCAATGCCCAGTTCTTCCAATTTTCTTACCAAACTCGCCTCATTATATCTAGGTGGGTGCTTGCTGAAACGCTCACGGGCGGTTATCATCTTCATTTCCAAATTCTGCCCTTCGCTTAGTGGAGGTAGAATTCCTGCTGCATCTTCATCATCCTCATCATCAGTAGATTCAATGTACAGCTTCAAGAAACCATCAAACAACAACACCTCTCCCTTTGCGGTCAATTCCGTATCACTTTCTGATACATCTATTTTAACCGTGGTCTTCTCCAAACGAGCATCTGACATTTGACTAGCTAGTGTACGCTTCCAAATAAGATCGTACAGGCGTTCTTCTTCCGCACTTCCAGTTATGCTGTGGTTCTCAAAGTACGTGGGGCGGATGGCCTCGTGAGCCTCTTGTGCACTACTGTTCTTGCTTTTGTATTTACGTGTATGCGAATACTCGTTACCAAAACTCTTGGTTATCTCTCGTGATGCTGCACCTAATGCGGTATCAGATAAATTCACGGAGTCGGTCCTCATATAAGTAATGTGCCCAGCTTCGTATAGTCGTTGTGCCACACTCATGGTTCGGCTAACGGAAAAACCCAATTTTCTACTAGCCTCTTGCTGAAGCGTAGAGGTGATGAAAGGCGCTGCAGGCGTACGTTTACCGGGGCGGGTTTGTATATCCTTAATAGTAAAGGTCGACTTGTTACAGTCTTCTAAAAAGGCTTGTGCCTCTGCTTCTGTACCAAAACGCTTTAGGCTCTCTGCGGCTAACACCACCTTCTTTCCTTGGGCATTCTCCACAAAAAATTCAGCGGTTACTTTAAATGAGCTTTCGCTGTTGAAAGCCATTATTTCACGTTCGCGCTCTACTATTAATCGCACTGCAACTGATTGCACACGCCCAGCTGATAAAGAATTCTTCAAACTGATCTTCCGCCAAAGTATAGGTGAAAGCTCAAATCCTACCAATCTATCGAGTATACGGCGAGCCTGTTGGGCATTTACCACATCCAAATTCACCTTACGTGGATTATCAACCGCTTTCTGTATCGCTCCCTTGGTTATTTCGTGAAATACTATTCGTTTGGTCACCTTCGGGTCCAAACCTAATATCTCGCATAAGTGCCAGCTAATGGCCTCTCCCTCGCGGTCCTCATCCGTCGCTAACCATACATCCTCAGCAGCTTTGGCTAATTTTTTCAGGTTCTTTACCAGTTCCTTTTTATCAGCAGGCACCTCGTAAACTGGGTTGAATTTATTCTCTACGTCTATCGCCTTGTCACCTTTTCCAAGGTCGCGAATATGCCCGTATGATGACACTACTTTGAAGTCGCCTCCTAGGAATTTCTCTATCGTCTTTGCCTTTGCAGGTGACTCCACTATAAGTAAGTTCTTGGCCATCAAGTTGGTGTTTACTATGTTTTAACGAAAGGACAAATTAAAAGTTTAGTAGACAGCTTTTCAAATCGGATCTCAACAGCTTTCGTTCTCGATCTGCTATTTTTGGACAAAATTTAACGAATGCACCTCTCCCCGCTTACCGCTATCTCGCCCGTTGATGGACGCTATAACAGCAAAACCAGTGACTTAGCCGCCTACTTCTCCGAATATGCCTTATTTAAATACAGGGTGCAAGTAGAGGTGGCCTATTTTTTAGCATTAACTGAAATACCACTACCCCAATTGGCTAGTTTTCCACTAGAAAAGGCTGCAGCGGTAAAACATATTGTAGAAAACTTTACCGTAGAAGACGCTCAACGTATCAAAGAGATCGAAAAAGTGATCAACCACGATGTAAAGGCGGTGGAGTATTTTATTAAAGAAGAATTCGAAAAATTGGGCTTGCAGAAGTTCGCTGAATTCATCCACTTCGGATTGACTTCCCAAGACATAAATAACACGGCCGTTCCACTTTCGTTAAAAGAAGCTGTGGCAAAAAGCTACCTACCTGAATTGGAGCTAATTATTTCTTCGTTAAGAAATCTATCGAACGACTGGGCCGATATACCGATGCTGGCCCGTACCCACGGTCAACCAGCTAGCCCAACCCGATTGGGAAAGGAGATATTGGTATTTGTAGAACGCTTGGAAGTTCAGCGCGATCAATTGAAAGCCATCCCCTACTCGGCTAAGTTTGGTGGGGCAACGGGTAACTTTAATGCCCACCTAGCGGCCTATCCTGCTATTGACTGGGTGAGCTTTGCCAATAAACTGGTAAACGAAGACCTAGGCTTACACCGCAGCCAGCATACCACGCAGATAGAGCATTACGATAACCTAGCGGCCTTATTTGATGCCATGAAGCGCATTAACACGATATTGGTAGACCTTAGCAGAGATGTGTGGACCTACGTATCTATGGATTACTTTAAGCAGAAGATAAACCCTAATGAGGTAGGCTCATCGGCCATGCCACATAAGGTGAACCCTATCGATTTTGAGAACGCCGAGGGTAACCTAGGAATGGCGAATGCAATACTAGAACACCTTGCTGCCAAACTACCCATCAGCCGCCTACAGCGCGACTTAACCGATAGCACCGTGCTACGTGGAGTGGGTTTACCATTTGGGCACACGGCTATCGCCTTTGCTTCTTTAAAGAAAGGAATAGGCAAACTACTGGTGAACGAAGCCAAAATAAAAGCCGACCTAGATAACAACTGGATGGTAGTGGCGGAAGCCCTACAAACCGTCCTCCGCCGCGAGGGCTACCCTAAACCCTACGAGGCCCTAAAAGCACTTACCCGCACCAATAGCCAAGTGAATGAAAAGCTAATTCACGACTTTATTGATGGATTAGAGGTGAGCGATGCGATCAAAACCGAACTTAAGGTGTTTACCCCCTACAACTATACGGGGCTATAATGAACCAACTGCAACAAGGCGTACACTACTACATTGACGAACTGGGCCGCTACGTATTTACCGAGAAGTATCACCTAGAGCGGGGCTACTGCTGTAAAAATGGATGTAAGCATTGCCCGTATGGGTTTGAGAAGAATATGGCTAAGTAAAATAATAGTCCATTATGGTAATGTATGAATTCAAGGATGTTTCAATAATCGGTCGTATGGCCTTTGGTATAATTATCCTTGACCAGCTACTTCCCCTAAAAACACCTGAGCTAAATACTTTGATAGATACACTTTGGAAATTCACGGAAGGAGCTGAGGATGAAACGGCATTAGAGCGCAAGCTTTCTGAATTAGACCCATTTTCTATCCTCGACGATCATCCAAAAAATAACCTTGGAAATTATAATTTCTACGATGAAGACTTTTTGCTGCGACTAAAAGAGCAGTATTTGATAATTCCGAGAGATATTCATACCGCTATAAGTGCAGTTATAGAAACTGGATGCTCTTACCTATACGGAAGCATCACCGAAAATGGAGCATATACTTTTGAATACCTCGATGATTTAATCGAAATAGCTAAGAGTTATGATGTAGACATACCAAGCCTTAAGGCCTTTAAGAGATCGAGCTTTAAAGAAAACCATGGCTGGGGTGATCCTAGGTCAAGAAGTTTCTGGATAAATTAGTTAGTGAGAAGTATCACCTATAGCGAGGCTCTTGTTGTAAGAATGGATGTAAGCATTGCCCTAATAGGTTTGAGAAGAAGTAGGCACTAAGCAAAGCTGACTTCATCATTATTCACATTCCTTCACCCGCCACCTTCTTCTTATATTTGGATATTCAACATCTATAACAAACCACCACATGTACTACAAATTACTACTACCCATATTAGCTTCTCTATTGTTTTTTGCTGGTTGCGATGAAGATGATAACGATAGCATTATTACAGGTGACTTTATCGGGATTTATGATGCTGATGTAAGTGGAACTGTCTTTTCTGTGATTGGCCCTACTGGACCGATCAACCAGCCTTTTACTGATTCATATGTTGTTACTGTGCTAGCTTCTCCTACTGGAACGGACGGTCAAATAGTGGTTCGAAATATTGAAGATTTTAACGTTGACTATACCGCCTCTGTAATTGGCAGTAGTTTTACTATAGACCCGAATACTAATGACATGAGCGGAAGTGGCACCCTATCAACAGATAAAAAGACACTTACTTTTGAATATAAGGTAGCTCAAGTAGAAGCCACTGGTACAGCTTTAAAACGGTAGGGTAAGTTTAGAATAATAGCATTCGGGAAACTATAGTATACCTAAAGCGTTCTAAAAGTCATTAGGCAATTCCAACCTATATTTGCCTGTACCGAAACGCAAGCTATGAACACTACTATAATTACTATTGGCGATGAATTACTCATTGGCCAAACTGTTGATACCAACTCTGCTTGGATGGGTCGCCACTTGAACGATATGGGTATCAACGTGGGCGAGATACTTTCTATTAGTGATAGTGAAAACCATATACTAGATGCCCTAAAGCATGCGGAAGAACGTAGCGACTTGGTGCTGATAACAGGTGGCCTTGGCCCCACTAAAGACGATATTACCAAGCACACCCTAGCCAAATATTTTGGTAGCGAAATGGTATTGATACCTGAGATACTGGAGCTATTGCAACAGTATTTTGAAAGCCGAGGCCGTAAAATGTTGGATAGCAACCGCACCCTAGCCTACCTACCCAGCAACTGCGAACCCGTTCGCAACCCCAAGGGCACTGCTTGGGCTATGTGGTTTGAAGAGAACGATACCATATTCGTAAGCATGCCTGGCGTGCCTTACGAGATGAAGGAGATAATGCAGCAAGAGGTATTTCCTAGGCTGAAAGAGAAATATGACCTGCCTGTAATTCTACACAAGCATATACTAACTGCTGGAGTGGGCGAATCGCAAATAGCGGAGGAGATAAAGGATATTGAAAGCAATCTGCCACCGCAAGTAAAACTAGCC
>CAYGTK010000174.1:0-8925 GCA_964352775.1 uncultured Chitinophagaceae bacterium | reverse complement strand
GTTCCACCGCCACCTCCACCAGGGAAGCCAGCTGTACCAGTTGTACCATTAGTACCCTGAGCACCAGGAACGAAAAATCCGCCTGTAAATGAGCCTGCAGCACCTATAAAACCAGGGCTACCATTGCTACCATCAGCACCAGGAAGACCAGGTGTACTTGTTTGTCCGAAAATAATAACGGCACCTTGACAGGCTGCATCGCCTTCACCACCATCTCCACCAGCAGCTCCACCAGCACCAGCTGTTCCATTATCACCATCAGTTGGTAATGGGCCAAAAGGCAATTGGAAAGGATCACCACCAGCACCGCCGTTTCCGCCGTTACCAGTTACACCTGTACCACCTGCAGCACCACCTTGGCCGGTAGCTGTACCACCGTTAGTTCCGTCACCACCATCAGTACCTGCAGCACCAGAGCCACCTGTACCACCAATACCTGCAACTATCTGCGTACGAACGATGTCGTAGTTAGCACAATTGGTCAAGTGCAATCCGTAAGTAGATACACCTGGCTGACCAACAGCTACTGGAGGTGCATCAGCTACCTCTATAGTAATGTCTTGGAAACGGAAAAACTGTTGTCCGTTTAAATAAAATGCTACCAAACGTGGCGCATTGTTAGTTGTTTCTACATTGTTTACTGAACGTACAATGCGGGTCAATCCCGGTGTACTCAGCTTTTCCCAACCGTTAGCCTCATCAAAACCACCTTCTATAGTAGTGTAGCTGGTCATGTTGTCAACTGGGTTGTCAATAGTATAAGTACCCGTAGCTACTTTAATAACAGTGTTGTTACACTGTGCTAAAGTAATTGCTGTTAAAAGATCAACAGGGTCTAAAGGAGTACCTGCTCCACTTGCACTACCAGTAGTGCTTGCATAAACATTAGTACATGCTGGCTCAGGAGAAGGGCCGCCCGCTACTACAGTTACCGTATCTGTACTAATACAACCATTAAGGTCGGCTATTACATATACATCTTGTGTAGATGGTGGGTTAACTGTATTAATAGCTCCCATTGTTCCGTCACTCCAAGTATAAGTAGCGCCAGGAATTGTTGTGCTCACATTTAGAGTGATACCACCTGAAACACCACATACAAAAGGATTTTGCGGGAATATAGTTACCGGAGGTGGAGGACCAACCTCAACTTGTACTGTTCCTGTTTGGCTGCAAATACCATCGCTTACCGTTACTGAATAGGTAGTGGTAACTGCTGGACTAACATTAGTTGTAGCTCCAGTTCCACCATTACTCCAAGTAGCTGTAGCGCCAGCTGGAAGGGGACTTGATAACGATAAAATCGCTGGAGTTAAAGCATCTTGACAGATATAAGGCGGTGTAGCTGAAGGAATAGGAATATTGATCAAATCAAAATTCACTTGACTTGGGGTCATCACATTACCACAGTTATCTTCCAAACCATCAATAATGATAGTATACTGTCCGTCAATTGGAGCAGATAAAGTATAAGTTAGATCCAAAAAGGTAGCAAAGTCTGCGCCACTAGCACAGTCAACACCAGTTAGGCTAGTTACACTAACTACAACACCACCAGGTCCTGTCATAATAACATTTGCACTTCCTATAGAGGCACAGGTAATAGGCTCTGACAAACGAACGGAAACACTTCCTACGGAGCATTTTTCAGTTACTGCACTTAATGTAGGTGGTGTATTGTCGAATATTGAAGCTGTACCGCCAAAGTTGATGGTGAACCCGTCGTTACCTCCAAAGTAGTTGGTTACCAAAATAGCGTAAGTACGATTTGCCGGAGCATTGATAGCTGGAAGATAACCATCGCCGAGTGCGCCTTCACTTGAATTACCACCCGCAGCTGGCAATTCTAATCCTGTGTTAGTACCTGAAAACGCCAATGCGCTTGCGAAACTACAGCGAATAGGTGTTTGAAGACCAATGTTGGCACAACCTGTATTAGTAATATCCCACATGGCCCAATCGTAATCATCATTCGATAGTATCTCGAATATTAATGTACCCGCAGTTTGGGTATTAATAACGAACCAGGTAGAGTTATTCTCACCAGAGAGCAAACAGGTATTGTTCGCTCCTAATGCTAATTCATCAAAAGTACCGTCTCCCCTATTACCTGTTGGCTGAGTATAACTCTGCTGACATACTGGGATGGCGTTTATACAATCTTGTTCAGGGGCGCGTGATCCGCGCTTGTTCTGTTTACTTTTCCAGCTGGCCATTTTGTTGGGACTGCTCAGTAGTTTCTGAACTTTCTTCAACTTCTTGGCTCCAGCTTTGGAACTGGTATTATTCTGCGCATGCATAACCGAGAAGGTCAATGCAACCAGAAAAAGAGCTATGAGCTTTTTCATCAATATTGGAGGTTTTAAAAAGCTTTCGTAATGGTCGTACAAAAATGCTAAAAAACAACTGTAATCAAAACTATTACAGCGTTTTTACCTAGGCAAAGGTGCTAAGACCAAATCGCTTCACCAACAATGAGTTGCACTTAGTTTCTCACAACTGTGGACAAGGTATCATTAAGTTGCGCTGACCCCTTGTTACCAGCTTACCTGTATAGATGAGCGAAAGCTCATAAGCACCGCGCGATTCGCTAGCGGTTTTTAGTGGAGATATGTTCATGTCGTAACTGAATCCGAACACGAAATTCATGTAGTCGATACGTGCGCCAAATATAATAGCATCAGGCAATGGGTCAGTTATGCGTACCCATGTACCAAGAGAAAATGAAGTTTCGTAATCCAGTTCATCTTCTAATACCAACTGTAGGTATGTACCTATATTAATTTGCTGCGAACTGGCTTGTCTGAAATATGCTACACTCGGCAATAAATTGATAGTTTTAGTAAAGTCGAGCTTTGCTCCAGCATGTACCACATATTTTGGCTTAATGGTAAAATCGCCTGGATTATCCAGAAAACTCAAGTTGGGTTGTATCAAATGAAAGTAAGCCGCACCAACATAAAAGTTGTAATACCTGTTAGGAATAACTTGATACAAGCCACCTACGGCCATATCTATACCGCCTTTGCCATTGGTGGCTATGGTTTCGCCACTACTTCTTCCAGGGTCTACTTCTACCCCGTTGTATTGGTTATCAAAAATGAGTTTGTTAGCATTAATACGTTGCTGAAGAAATGCGCCTTGAAAACCAAGAGCCACACCATGTTTAACGCTATTACCAAAGTTCTTCTTATAAGCTGCTGAAAGTGCTATTTGATTGGTAGAGAACTCAATAGTACCCGACTTGTCATTTAAAAAGGAAATACCGATACCAAAGTGGTCGTTCTGCATTTTCCCTTTAAATAAGGATACTTCTGCCGAAACTGCCATGGTACGATAGGGCTCAACAAAACTCCCCCATTGGCTACGGAAGTTGGTGACAATACGATAATCGCCTGTAAAGAAGCCCGTTAATGCGGGGTTTAGAGTAGTTGGTGAGGCATTGTATTGCGAAAACTGGGGGTCTTGCGCTTGTGCAAGCAATGCACAACATAACATACCTATTATAAAGAGTGTCTTCCTCATCGTAATAGTGCTACGTCTCCATTATATATTCGGGTCACCCCATTCTCGAAACTGGCAGAAACTACCCAAGCGTAAACACCTTGATTAAGTAAGTTGCCTCTTTTATCATTTCCATCCCATCCGCGAGTTTGGTCACTAGAGTAGAACACTTCCCTACCCCATCTGTCATAAATGCGTATTTCTAACTCACTTACTCTTGGACTTCTTACGAACAAAATATCGTTCTGTCCATCCGCATTTGGCGTAAAAGCAGTTGGCACAAAAATGGAGTTTTCATCATTCAGCACACGTATTTGTACTTGTGCAATTTCAGTACAGCCATTTATATCTTCTACTGTTACTGTATATAATGTAGTTTGCTGTGGTCTAGCTATAGGTAAGTCGCAATCATCACAACTAAGTGCATTAATAGGACCCCATGAGTAAGTAGAGACTGGGTTAGTAGCAGTAACTTCCAAAAGAGCACCCGTTCCTCTTATAATAGCAGTATCTGATGGGATAACATCTACATCTAGACTAACTCCAAAATTGCTAAGGGTAACCATTGTTTCTACAAAACACCCTTCATCGTCAGTTATAGATAGCGTATAGGTTCCAGCAGAAACACCTACTATCTGTTCAGTTCCCTCTCCATTACTCCATATAACATCATATGGTGCTAGGCCACCTGTAGGAAGTCCACGAGCAAAAGCATCACTTTGTTCACAGCTTTCATCCTTCACACTATCTAAAGTGACAGCTAGATCACTTACTGGAGCACATATGGCATTACAAGCCCCTGGTGTTGGCGCAATATTGCTTTGCCATACACCTGTACCGTCAAGAGCCCTAGAAATAGTAAGCCCCACTCCCGCTACTTGGCCTGCATAAGTAATACCTACGCCAGTACTTAGTGCGCGTGCCGATGCTAGTGGACCACCACAATCCATAATATCGCAAGGGGTATTATCAAAAACAGGATCTGTATTAATAAGTCCTGCTTGGCCAATATTGGTCGTCCAGTATATTGCATCAGCAGCTACTCCACTTTCGTCAAACAAGGCTATCCATCCATTATCATCGGGTAGTTGCCAGTTCTCAGAAGTGCAAAAGCGTGGGGTGGAACAAAAGTCTGGCACCAAATAATCTGCACCCGACACATTGGCCCCTCCTACTACTATAAAAGAGAGCGGTGGAATAGTAACACCCGACTGGAAGGCAATAGACCCAAAATTGGCGGGGCCGAAATCACCAGCAAGTGTGTAGCAGTCTAGATCAATAGTACGGCACTTATCTGAATTGTATATCTCCACATATTCCATTCCCGCAAGGGGGTCGAAACAATTAGCCATGAACTGGTCGGCAGCATTGGCCGATGGGTTCATCATTACCTCATTTATCTTTATTTGGGCAAAGGCTGTACTAACGCCCATAGCCATTACCCCAACTAACATGAACAAGATAAACTTGCTTCCCTCTCTATATATAGTATCCCCCATAAGCTGTACTAGCCGCAAAAATAATACAATAACGCAGGAAGGGCCCACTAGATTTTACACACTGCCAACTACTTTCTTAACTGATCAGTAGCTATCCACTTTAGTGATGAACTATTCTACTGTTAAATTTTATTAAACCGTTAACTAGAAGAAAGCATAGAACTATATTTGCACCGCCCACCTCATTTCATTAAACCCTTTTGATAAATACTTGTCTATTGACTAACTATTTTTTGATAATGAGAGTTGCGAGCCTATTATTTGTATTGTTTTTCTTTTCTATCCTACAAGCACAACCGCAAGGTGGTGCACCTACCAAGATACTTAAGGGTACAATAGTAGATAAAGAAACGAGCATGCCGCTTGAGTATGCTGCTATTGCCGTGTATAGTATGCGCGACAGTAGTTTAGTTGGTGGAACCATTACTACCCCAAAAGGAACCTTTGAGCTAGAAGTAAAACCCGGAAAACTTTGGATGGAAGTGACCTATATAGGTTTCGAAGTACTTAAGCAGTATGATATCATTATTACCAGAGGACAAACTATACTAGACCTTGGTGAAGTAAGATTAACTGCTGACAGTGAATTACTGAACGAGGTGCAAGTTGTGGAAGAGCGAAGCAACATGCAGTTCCAGCTAGACAAACGTGTATTCAATGTAGAAAAAGACCTGACCAACCAAGGTGGTACTGCTGCAGATGTGTTAGAGAACATCCCTTCTGTAGAAGTGGATATAGATGGTAATGTTAGCTTACGTGGTAGCGGCGGTGTGCGCATATTAATAGATGGTAAGCCATCAGGACTAGTGGATGGTAATAGTGCCGAGTTTCTCCAATTTATGCAAAGCGACGAAATAGAGCGAGTAGAGGTAATAACCAATCCATCGGCCAGATATGATGCCGAGGGTGAAGTGGGTATTATAAATATCATTTTAAAGAAAGACCGCAAGAAAGGATTCAACGGAAGTGTAACGGCTAATGTAGGCCATCCTTATTCAGCAGGGGCTGGTTTTAGCTTTAACTATCGCCAAGGCAAGGTGAATTTGTTTGGCGGGTTAAACGCTAACTACCGAACGGTAATGGGCTATGGCCTTATTGAACAAGAAAGCATCTTTTCAGAAGATAGTAGCTTATTTTATAAAACCGACCGTAACCATAGGCGCTCTCCATTTGGTGCAACTATTAGGTTGGGGACCGATATTAACTTCAATGCCAATAATATATTGACCATTAGCGGAAGCTACCGCGATGGAAATGGACGGCACAAAACAGAGATAGATTATACCGACCTAGATGCCGCTGGCAATGAACTTAACCTTACCCAACGGGTAGACCAAGAAGAAGAACGCCGACAGGTGACCAATGCAGAAGCTAACTACATTAAGAAGTTTAAAAAGCCTCAGCAAGAGCTATTTATAGCCGCTAGCTTTAGTACTACTGACGATACCGAAGAGTCGGAAGTGACGGAAACCAGTACGCAAAGTGGGGAGCAACTTCAGCGGATAAACAATCAAGAAGACCGTATTGATGCCCTTTTTCAAATAGACTATGCTCACCCCTTTCGCACAGCGGGTAAATTTGAAGCTGGTGGTAAAACCACTTTCCGGCAAATAGACAATGTGTATGGTGTAGAAGACTTAGTGAATGGCGAGTGGCAAGATGTGGCTGCTTTTAATGGCGACTTTCTATACGATGAATTCATTCACGCTGCCTATGTGATGACTGGTGACGAGATAGGTAAATTTGGCTGGCAAGCAGGGCTGAGAACAGAGTACAGTGATATAAGAACACAAGTACGCAGCACGAACACTAAGAACAATAGCCGCTATATCGATTTCTTCCCAAGTGTGCATTTATCCTATAAGATCAAAGAAGAAAGCACGCTACAACTTAGCTACAGCCGAAGGTTAAGCCGTCCCAATTTCCGCACGCTCCTACCCTTTTCGGGTCTTAGTGATTCCCGAAATGTGTATAGAGGTAACCCAGGCTTAAGACCTGAATACACCCAAAGTGTAGAAATGGGTTACATCCGCCAATGGAAAGGTGGTTCGGCATTGGTGTCTACCTACTATCGTTACAGCACTAATATGATACAGCGCATTACAGTACGCGACACCAGCAACCTATTCACCAACTTCTTCCCAGTCAATTTAGGCGATAGACATCAAGTGGGTGTTGAATTCAATGTGAGGCAGAAGATCACCAAATGGTGGGATGTTACGGTGAGCTCGTTCCTCAATTGGTCGAGAACCACTGGGGAATATGAAGGCGAAAATCTAGGAGTGGAAACCCTTGCGGGAAACATGCGTCTGCGCACCAGCTTCAAACTACCAAAAGACATAAGTTTACAGACCTTAGTGAATTACCGATCGCCCAAACGCAGACCGCAAGGACGTGTACAGTCAGTAACTTCATGGAATGCAGGTATCTCTAAAGACATTATTAAAGGGAAAGGAACAGTAAGCTTTAATGTACGCGACCTATTGAACCGCCGCATACGCATGGCAGAACTAGATACACCAGGCCTAGTTCAAGAAAGTGAATTCCAGTGGCAGCAGCGCACCTTTACCTTCAACTTCACCTACCGCATCAACCAAAAGAAAACCCGCGAACGCAGCGGTGGTGGTTATGATGGGGATGAGGGGTAGAGTTAAGCGTTACTCCTCCTCCCGCAACAGCTTATCCTCATGCGCCATAAACATGGGGCCTTTTTCATTGAAGTCGTTCCAGTCTGCTAGTAATTGTTGGTAGAGTTGGTCTAGTTCTTCACGTTCCTCTTTGCTTAGTAGGCCCTCTTCTTTGTCTACCTTTTCTAGCACCTTCACATGTACCATTAGGTTGTAGCACATGGTTATTTGACCACTAGCTATTAGCCGCTTTGGCATATCTACCTTCTCGCTTTTTTGCTCTAGGGTATACCACAGCGTTGTTTCCATGTGGTGCGCTAGGTGAGCCGTTTTTTGCATTTCCGCACTTAGCGGATAAGAGACATCCAAACCTCTAGGCTTAAGTGTAGTATCTTGGTAAACTATTTGTCCATTCCCCTTTTGTGAATTATCTAGTTCGTGAATTGCTTGGTCAATAACCCTGTTCTTCCATATCGGGTCGTTGTAAAGGGCCGACTTCAATTGCCGTTTGGAGTTAGACATAAACACATCGGAACTCATTTGCAGTAAAGATTTAGCTCTGCTTGCAAGTAGATCTTTTACATCACCAAAGGGCATGTGCGAAAGAAATGCTATCCTCTCTCTAAGATCAGGCGAAACATCCTTACCAAATTCCTTGTGTAATAAATCGTAAGCCCCTTTCAATAACTTACTTAGTTGTTTTGAAGCAAACCTAAAGGCAAAAGCAGATAACAATACCACTGAACTAACTATGGTTAAAAGTCTGCTTGCGATATTCCACTCTATTAAAAAAGAGAACACGAGTAAAGCAATACCAACAACAAATAATATCAGCGAACCTATACCCAATTTCTTTTGAACAGCAAGGGCCGTTAACGAGCTATAACTACCCCTAGCAGCTTCATCTGGAAATTCGTACGGCTTTTCGTGATTGCCCGATACATCGGATACAACTATTAAGTCAAAAGCATCCTTGTTATCGTTTTGATTGCCATCGCGCCGTTTCTGGGCATCCATAATGCTGGCAATTCCATAATTATCGGCAATGCCGCCATCCATTAAGCCTATTGGTAGTTTAGCCTTGGCTATCTGCATGCCTTCATGTTCCTCCAGAAAATCTTCAGTTACACTTTGCTCTCCTTCTTTGTTGGGTACAAAGTCGCGAGGAAAGGCAATAGGCTCAAATCCACCTGGAAAAGCCGACGAGGCGGCAACTATATCACCAATGCGTATGTTTTTCTGAAATTCAGAATTCCTTTTTACCGTTAAGTATCGATTTCCCATTACACCAGCAT
>CAYGTK010000173.1:0-9044 GCA_964352775.1 uncultured Chitinophagaceae bacterium | reverse complement strand
CGGTTTGGTAGATCGTGGAGAATTATTAGAAAACGAATGGGGGTGCTGCAAAATGTGGAAAGGCTGCCGGAAGAAGCTGCTGAAATAATTACCGACCTAAAAAGCAACGCCACCATCATTCTCGACAATGGCAAACGCATTAGCAAAATAGTAACCGAACTACAAGAGAAAACCCAAAAAGCCAAAGCTGGGGAGCTAGAGTTGGGGAAAGTAGGGAACACGATTTTTCTAGAGATAATTGGTCTTTACTCCATTATAATTATACTAAGCGAATCAGAGCTTTGTGCGGTAAAATGACCTAAAACAAAATCGCCCTGCCAATTGCTAGTAGGGTTGCCAGGCGCGGCAAGACCACCACCACCGCCAATAATATTACTCAAGCGGTCAAAGTATTCAAAGCTGGGTTTGTCAAAACTTATAAGTTCAATTTGTACCGTATCTCCTAATTCAAATACTTCACCAAACAGCGGAAAGCGAACAGTTGAGCCGTTGCTTAAGCGGTCGTCAAACACATTAAGGTCTTCCCCGGCAAATTGAGCCTCGCCATTTAAAGAATAGATAATGCGGTAATAGTTAGCTACATCAACGGGGTCGCTAATGGTTATGTATACCAAGTAGCCCTCATCGGTAACACTATTTTGGCTCGTAAACTCCGCAGAAAGTTCAACTAGTGGCACCAAAGGGGGTAAATAAGATGATGCGGTGTAGCTTTTACCATCTACCTGCACTGTTAGGGTATAGGTTCGCTTAGCTACCGCATTTACGGGGCTGCTGTAGAGGCCGTTGGCTTGGTGGGTAAGGGTGGTGCTGTTGCCCTCGCTATCGCTTAATACTACGCTGGCATTGGGGATACCTTGTGGAGCCCCGCTTTCAAAATAAGGAGCGGTATTGGTAATACTTACTTCAAAATTGTGTTGTCCCTCCCTTAAATCAGCCTCAATTACCGTTTGTATTTCAGCATCATCAAGGTCTACATCAATCACTTTTTCGCAGCCTATAAATAGTGTAACTAATAAAAGAAGTGTTAGTATTCGCATAGGTGGCTGTGATTTAAAAGTTGAAATTTGAAGTTATTGATGGTATCCATCTAAAAAAGGAGAATTGAACGGCCTCCGTTACAGCGGGGTCACTTTCTGAAGGCTCAAAGCTGATAGAAAATGGATTTTGACGGCCATAAACATTGTAGAGTGAAAAGGTAATGCTAGATTGAAAGCGCTTGGTTGGCTTTAGTTTCCAAGTAACGCTAGCATCTAAGCGGTGGGTATTGGGCAGGCGGTAGGCATTTCGTTCGGTATAGTAAGGTACTACGGTGCCGTTAATAGTATAACGCCCAGTAGGAAAAGTAACTGCATCGCCTGTGTAAAAAATAAAGTTAGTAGAAATGGTTACCCGCTTGCTTACATCGTAGGTTAATACCAAGGCTACATCGTGTATACGATCTTGCCGTGCCGAGAACCAATCACCATTATTAATTTCATTGTAACGGCGTTGTGTACGCGATAGGGTGTAACTTATCCAGCCGCGAAGGCGGCCCTGCTTTTTTTCTAGTAAAAATTCAATACCATAAGACCTGCCCGTACCCGATAATAATTCACCTTCTAATTCATCATTTAAAAAAACATTAGCGCCGTTTCTATAATCTATAGTGTTTTGCATTTGCTTATAGTATGCCTCGGCCGATACTTGGTAAGCATTGTCTTTAAAATTGCGGAAGTAACCTAATGATACTTGATCGGCAATTTGGGGTTTGATGTTATCGCTACTCATTATCCATGAGTCGGTAGGAAATGCAGAAGTAGCATTACTTAGTAAATGTAAATATTGGTAGTTGCGATTGTAGCCCAGCTTAACGGAGCTTACCTCATTAATGCTATACGCACCTAAAAATCGAGGTTCTAAACCACCATAAAGCTGCATAGGCTCCCATTTACCAAAGGTTTGTTGCCCAATAGTTTCGCCATTTTCATCAAAGTTAAAGCTGGTGCCCTCACCGCGCCTCATAAAGCCCGACAAGCGCAAGCCATAACTCAGGTTTATTCGGTTGCCTACTTTTTGGGTGTTTTGAATGTACACGGCTCCCTCAACACTATATTGAGGATCGGCATCATCGGCAATTATACCCAAATTTTCCCCCGCAGATATATTACCCGGCTCTAGCTTATGATTAATTGCATTGGCCCCAATTTTAATGGTGTTTCTATCATTTAAAAACCACGAGAAATCTTGACGGATATTGAAATCTTGAATAACCGATTGTAAGGCTAGGCGGTCGGCTCCATCGTCAAACCCAAATTCGTAATCGTAGTTACTAAAAGTAAACGTGGTGTTAGAAAACAGCTTATCTTTCATTATTCGGTTCCAGCGAACGGTGGCCGCAGCATTTCCCCAATTTAAACTAAAGCTTTCGCTGGCACCGAACGCATCCCTACCGAAGTAGCCGGATACAAATAACCGATCGCGCTTACTTACTTGATAGTTGGCCTTAATGTTTACATCATAAAAGTAAAGTATAGTGCCTTTTAGGCTTTCATCGTTTGAGAGGCGCAAAAACAAATCAGCATAGGTTCTTCGGCCGGCAATCATAAACGAGCCTTTATCTTTTACAATAGGCCCCTCTAGCATTAAGCGCGCTGCTATAAGCCCTATACTACCTGAGCCGGAGAACTTCTTTTTGTTCCCCTCTTTCATCCGCACATCAAGCACAGATGAGGTTCGCCCCCCATATTCGGCATTCATGCCGCCTTTGTAAAGGGTAGCACCTGTTAACGCATCGCCATTAAATACTGAAAAGCCCAGCAAATGCGAAGGGTTGTAAATGGGTGCCTCATCTAGCAGTATTAAATTTTGATCGATCCCGCCGCCGCGCACAAAGTAGCCCGATGCTCCCTCACCAGCTGGTTTAATACCAGGGCGTAGCTCCATTACTTTAACAATATCGGGCTCACCGCCAAAAACGGTTATCTGCTTAACATCCTCCATCTTTAGCACATCGGTGGTGCCATCAGTTCGGGTTAGGTTTTGGTCTTTTTTTTCTGCATTTATTACTACTTCACCTATTTCTTCTGAGCTAGGTAGCAACTCTACATTTCGCAATATATTTTTATCTAGCTTAATAGTTACTTCTTTTACCTCAAAGCCTATGTGCTGGTATTGAAGGGTGTAGTTGCCCGCTGGTATCGAAAGCGAATAAAACCCATAGACATTACTCAAAGTACCTAAGCTAGGTTGCTCTTTTACTACCACTTGGGTAAAAGGTAAATCTTCTCCGGTGGCACCATCAGTAAGTTGACCGCTTATGGTATAATTAATAGCTTGAGCCTGCCCTAAATAGGGTAATATTGAAGTAAAAAAAAGTAGTAAGGGGGCAATTAAATATTTCAATGTGCTTTGTTTTGGGATTACGGTTAACGCTATTGGTTTTAATTGGGCTTTTGTGTAGCTAAAGCCCAGCTTATAATGGTAGCTATTAGGTTGTGGGACCCCTCACACATGTAATGCACATAGGGTTTCACAAGCAAAAAATTTGAACTTCCAATTACGTCCAGCTGCATGTTGTTTGTGTTTTAGTATTTGAAATTAGCATAGGAGAAAAGTTAAGTTTTACTATAGCTTTTGTTTCGCAAGTAAATTTAGTAAATGTCTTTCAATACGCAAGTTATAATTCAAAATAAATTTCGTTATGCAAGTAAAAAATAGTATTCTACCACTATGAGTATTGACTTTAGATGCGACTGCCCCATTACCTCTGCGCTTGACGTGCTGGGCGATAAATGGACTTTGGTGGTGATTAAGCAAATGCTAATAGAGAATAAGGAGACCTTTAAAAATTTCACCGAAAGCGAGGAGGCTATAGCCAGCAACATCCTTTCTGCCCGGCTCAAAGCGCTGCTAGAAGTAGGCTTGATACGCAAAGAAGACATGCCCGGCAATAAAAAAACTAAGCTCTACCGCCTAACCGATAAGGGGCTAAGCCTAACCCCCCTAATAGTAGAACTAGCCCTATGGAGCGATGCTGAAGTACGTGCCAGCCACCCCAGTATGTTAAATGAGCCTGCCTTAGTTATAATGAGAGAAGACAAACAGAAAGCTATTTCTATGTTAGTAGAATCGTATAGAGAAAGGGTAACTTCCGCATCATTAAAATAGTAACTGAACTAATGGAAAAAACCAAAAAAGCCAAAGCGGGTGAGCTGGAGTTGGGGGATGTGGATGAGCATGATTTTTCGAGGTAATAAGTATTCCAAAGCCTATAAAGGCTATACGCACTTGTTTTACTCTAGGCTGTTTGTCATTGCTGTGTCAAAACCAAGGTTTGCTAACAATATTTAACAGGGCAAACTGCGTTCAGTTTTTCAATACCTTTATACCACCACCATTAAAATTAACACCATGTACAGGATATTACTTCATCTGCTTGTTCTTATATCAGTTCCTTGCATGGCTCAAATTACAGTTACGCAAAGTAACTTTCCGCGGGCAGCAAGTTTTACTGATACTATTTTATCTACCACCCAGCCTGGTATTGCCCTGCCCAACGAAGGGGCCAACCAAATATGGGATTATTCAACACTTGGTGTAGATAATACTAACTTTCGCACTCACACAGATGCTACTACGGACCCCGTGTTTACCAATGCACTCAATTCATTCAACACCAATATTAGTTTTCAATCTTTCACCATTCCTGTTACAGTATATGAGGCCATAGATGTAGACGGCTGGTTTATTGAGGGGCAGGCAATTAGCGAAATAAGTTACCCCTTAGATGCGATTACCGGAAATACTGCTGACTCGCTTATATTCCCTGCTGGTAACGACTTGTTTAATGGTAGGGTAAACCCGGTTAAATTTCCCTGTACCTTTCAAACCCAGTGGACAGGTCTACAAGAAGAAAGACTAGATCTACAGTTAACCTTGGCCAGTGCTGGCCTTAGCCAAGCACCAGGTTATAAAACAACAGTTCGTACCGAAAATAGTACTGTGGTAGGTTATGGTAAACTGCTGATACCCAGCTTCACTGGTGGCCCAACAGATACTATGGAGGTGTTGCAGATAAAAGTGATAAGCGAAGCGCAAGACAGCTTTTATTTAATGGGAACACTTGCGCCCGATTCGGTACTAAGCACTTTAGGGCTAAGCCAGGGAAGTGTGGTACGTGATACCTCCTACACCTTTTTTCGTGCCGATTATGCTGGTATCGTGCTCGATCTAAACCTGATCGGAAATAGCGTTGCTTCTGCTACTTACAGACCTCAAGCAGCTAATGTATTAAGTACAGGCCTATGGGAAGAGCGGACGACAACACTACAATATTACCCTAACCCGATCTCTACTGGGGGGAACTTAACTATCGCAATGCCCAGTGGTGGTTCTCGGTCGCACCAAGTTATGCTAGTCGACCTATTTGGCAAGCAGATATTTGGTGCAACAGTTTCTGAGCAGTTAGATCGCTACAGCTTTAATTTACCTCCAAATACGCTAGCGGGTATGTATGTGGTAAAGGTTAGTGATGATACTGGTAGGCTAATAAATACATCAAAACTGCTGGTGAGGTGATCTGTTACGCACAAAGTTGCCCCTACTTAGTTAGGTGGTCTTTTTAGAGAATATCACTTTTACACTGCTAAAAAGTGGTAGATAACCCAACTATACCACAGCTATACGTGTTATGGTAATTAGTTGATGATGACCTACATTCAGGAAATTATATTCGCCAATGATATGAATTTGTAGGTGTTGTAATTATCTTGTGTTCCTCTTACAGATCAATGGTTTGCCATAAGTAGCAAAACTTTTAATTTAATGCATTACCAAACTACACAGCTTAATAGTATAGGCTGATCATCAACAAGCCCAGCTACCAATGAGATCAGATAAATGGCCCACCAGAGAAGAACTAAGAAAAATGTCTCTAACCGCATTAGAAGCTTTGCAAAAAGAAGAGCTTCCTACCGACGTACGTGGGCATGTATTGTTAGAAACTGCCCACCAATACAACCATGCGGGTAACTCACCCGAAAAGATACCCCAGTTATTGGATGAGGCCTTGGCCATTGGTAACAAGCTGAACGATGGCTCCATCCTTATTTATGCTCACGGAGCATATGGTTGGTATTTTATGAAAACATCGAACTATATCAATGCCTTTGAGCATATGCAAACGGCACGCCAGTTAGCAGTTGACCATAAAGACAATGTTAGAGAACAGGGCATTACAAAAACACTAGCTGCCCTTTTTTCAAAATTAGGGTTAGGCGATAAGGCTGTAGATATACAAAAGGAAGTGTATAAATGGGAAAATGATAACGACCAATTAAGTACCGCCACTTGCTCTAGCTTAGGGGCCATGTTGGCAAACAATGATCAATATGAAGAAGCCCTTGCCTATTACCAAGAAGCACTAAGGCTAGAAGAGAAAACACCTGTACAGCAAGATAAATTGATCTTGTTAGAAAATCTGAGTATTGCCTACCTTAAGCTGGAACGGTATGAGGAAGCCCAAGCCTATGCGAACGAACTAGAGCAGTGGGCCACCACTTATAAGAATGATTTTTTTCTGCACCGCAGCTATCATTTATTTGCTGCACTGTATCGCCAAGCGCAAAAATGGGAAGCTAGCTTTAGTTATGGGCAAAAAGCCTTTGCAGTATTAGCCGAGGTAGACTGGTTAGATAAATTGGTAGACCTTAGCGAAATTTTGATGAAAGGGGCCGCCGCCTTAGGCAAGCATGATATGGCTTATACTTATGCTGAAAAGTTTATCAGTTTCCAAAAGCAGCTTGGCATTGAACAGGGCAAGCGAAAAGTTTATCAATTTGAGTATCACTTAGAAAGTGAAAAAAAGGAGCGGGAATTTGATGTTCGATTAGCCAATACCCGCTTAAAAACTCTAGCCATGCTAGCCAACGAAATGGCTCATGAGATACAGAACCCCCTGCAGTTCGTTAACAATTTTAGTGAGGTGAACCTAGAGCTGCTTGACGACCTAGAACAAGACCCGAAGGATACTGAAGCTATTACCGACTTGCGCATTAACTGCCAAAAAATAAACGAACACGGCAAGCGCATCAGCAAAATAGTAGCCGAACTACAAGAAAAAACCCAAAAAGCCAAAGCGGGTGAGCTGGAATTGGGCGATGTGGATGAGCATGATTTTTCTGGAAGTCATAAGTTATAAGTATTGCTATATTCCAACTTAAAACTTATTACTCAACACTTACAACTCCACCTCAGGTGGCAGTAGGCTTTCGCTATTTGCTTTTTATTTACCTGGTTGATACGGATAAAAGTTCAAATCCTTAATGGAAAATAAATGTGCGTAGGTGACTAATGTCACTGTATAAAATATTTAAAATTAGGACTTTAGACATCGTGATTTAGTCAATCTAAGGGTGCTGATAACTATAGCAGAATCACAATTATACTACTCATAAACGCACATTTATGAAGGGGCGTATTTTATTGCTGCTGGTATTACTTCTAGGGCTGCCGCCAATGCTGGTTTTAGCGCAATCTACTGACAAGGCATCCGCTACATCTATACAGGAGTCGGCTGATCAAGCGCGTAAGCATTTGTTGCTATTAATTAAGGTAGGGGAAAGTGCCAAGGCAAGTTCAAGTGCTTCCTCCAGCGTATCCACCGTACGTATCAACAATGAAAGCACACCGCTTTACAGCGACAGGTTTGATACTACCACCTTTATTCGCAATGCCTTGATTAATGAAGAGTTTGTGGTGTTGCGCGATGGAATGGGCCAGTTGCAAATTGAGTTGAAAGATGGCACTACCGCATGGGTGAACAAAAGCAATGTAAACTGGATAAACCAGGGCGATGAGTTGGGTGGCATAAGCAAAACGATGACCAATAACAGGGCAGAGTTAGAGCAGCTTGCTAGGCGCACCTACAGTATGATAACTGACTTACAGGTACAAATGGAACTGGACATGAAAAAGGCTGGGCCGCTTACTCCCGCAGCGGCGGCCTACAAAAAGCAATTTGACCAATATGTATCTAATGCTACCATATACTTCAATAGAAACTTCACCGCTATAAATACTAACACGCCATCACTAAAATTCAGCGACAAGTTTTCGGCTACGGCCACGGTGAGTGGAGGATTCTCAAGATTCAATGATAACCTATCAGACGGTACAGAAAACTTGATTAAAGGTGGCATTGGCGAAGTACAAGTAGGCTTGGGCTATCAGTTAGATGCCACCTCGCGCATTACTACCAATTTTGGAGTTAATTCCGACTTATTAGGCACGGCCTTCCGCCAAGGTAAATTTGATGTAGGTTATAATAAAAGGACCGACAGAACCACCTTCAACACAGGTTTTGGATTAGATACCTATAAAGACAAGAACTTACCCATAAACAGCTATAACAGGGTAACCTTGCTTGGTAATGTTCGTCACGCCCTGAGTAAAAAAACTACTGTAGATGCTCAATATAATCTACTGTATAATGGTTACCGAAGACCTACAATACCCAACTATACCCAAAACAATTTAGCACTAGGTATACGTAGTAAAGTAAGCAGCTCAAAAATATTGGGTGCGGCCATTCGCGTAAAACACTCTGCCAGTAAACGAAACGATTTCACGTTCATCAACTTGTTTCCGCAGCTGTCGCTTACCAGTACCAAAGCGAAAGCAAGAACCGACTATGTATTAGGTGCCGAATACTTTGCCTTTAAAAAGTTAGCCCTAAATAAAACCATAAGGGCCAATTTGATATTACCAATACCAAGCGAAAAAGCACCTTCAAGTCTGTGCGGAACAATGCCCAGTTTGCATACACACTCTACCCAAATAATGCGGTGCTAAACCATGTTAGGATAAATGTAGGTACTAGGGTAAGTAAGTTCCAGCAGGGTTCTAGCCAAGTAGGTGTTGGTTTTACGGTAAAATACTTCAATGCCAATAGAAACGCATCGTACAGCGATTTGCGATTCGATGCAAGTACCACGAAAAAAGTATTTGCAGGCTTTTCAGTATTCAACAGGTTCTGGTATCCCGAAGATGGTGCCAGCATATTAAGC
>CAYGTK010000172.1:0-9201 GCA_964352775.1 uncultured Chitinophagaceae bacterium | reverse complement strand
CTTCCATATTCCATTGCAAAGCGGTTCGGATAAAACGCTGAAGCGTATGCGCCGTCGCTATTTGAGCGATCTTTATATTGACCGAGTTACTACCATCAAGCAACTGATGCCAGATTGCTGCATTGGCGTTGATGTGATAACAGGTTTCCCAGGTGAAACAGAAGAAGACCACCTAGAAACTTACGACTTGCTGCACAAGCTAGATGTAAGCTACCTGCACGTATTCACTTATTCTGAACGACCTAATACTTTGGCTATAGATATGGGAAACCCTATTCCAGTTGCGGAGCGCCGAAGAAGGACCAAAATGTTGATGGGTTTATCGGAGAAGAAAAAACGCCATTTCTATACCCAATTCATTGGCGAAACCCGCCCCGTGCTTTGGGAGGATAACGACAACGAAGGCTGGATATACGGCTTCACCAATAACTACATAAAAGTAAAGCGACCATATAATTCTGACTACGGAAACACTATTAGACAAGAGGTTTTGGAGAAGATAGATGCTTGGGGTGATGTATTAGCTAAAGTGGAAGAAGCCGTTTCGGTAACTAAATAGCTTTTTTCAGACTATACTTTTACGATCTCATACTTATATAAGCAAGTATAAAAATTACCTTTGCCACTATGTTATTAGCAAGAGCCTACGCCAATTTATTCTATCTAGTAAAAGACCTTACTGGATTAGAATTACCCTTTCTTAAATTATTCCAAAGCTTTGGTTTTATGGTAGCCATGGCTTTTTTGGTAGCAGCCTATTTTCTTCAGTTAGAACTGAAAAGAAAGGAAAAACTGAACATTCTTAAACCTTGGTATACAGAAATATGGATAGGTAAGGGTCCTTCTATACTAGAGGTGTTGATCAATGGAGTGGTAGGTTTTTTGGTAGGGTTTAAAGGCCTTGCTTTATTACTCGGCGGCGGAGGTTTACTGGAAGACCCGCAGAAATTCCTGCTTTCGAGCGAAGGAAACGTGTTTGGCGGCTTGTTAGGTGCTGCAGCATTTATTGGCTGGGACTACTATCAGAAAAGTAAAACCAAACTAGATACCCCTAAGAAGGAGAAAGTAGAGGTGTTTCCACACCAAGCCATTGGCGATATAACCATGATGGCGGCAATAGGTGGTATCGCAGGAGCTAAAATCTTTTACTTCTTTGAATCGCCAGGCAACTTTACCAATTTTTTAAATGACCCTGTAGGCTCTTTCTTCGGCGGCTTAACCATTTATGGTGGTATAGTTGGGGGAACCTTGGTTGTAGGTTGGTACGCTCGTAAAAAGGGCATTCCATTTCTGCAGTTAGCTGATGCTACTGCTCCGTCGTTATTCATATCGTATGCCATTGGTCGCTTAGGTTGTCAATTAGCTGGCGATGGCGACTGGGGTGTACCCAATATGATGGTTAAACCTGATTGGATACCTCAGTGGCTTTGGGCACAAGACTATGCACATGGTGTTACTGTTGGAGCTAGCGAGGGTACTTTAATAGAAGGCTGTACCGAGGCCTATTGTTTAGCATTGACAAACCCCGTTTGGCCTACACCAATTTATGAGGCTATAATGGCCACTGGCTTGTTTCTGCTGCTTTGGAGTTTAAGGAAAAGAATAACCATACCAGGTGTGCTTTTCTCCATGTACATTCTGCTTAATGGCTTTGAGCGTTTTTGGATAGAGAAAATCCGCGTAAATACTAAGTTTGAATTTATGGGAATTACCATGACTCAGGCTGAAATAATTGCCGTGATATTCATGCTAGTGGGTATTGCTGGAATTATCTATTTCCGCAAGAAATACTACAAAGCTCAATCAACGACTAACTGATTACCTTTTTCAACTGGTGAAAGCATTTTCCACACCAGTACGGTAGAAACAAATAGGGGCGTCAAGAATAAGTAAGCGTAAGGTATTTGCACAAAGGTGAAGAACACTACTAGGTATATCTTCAAGCTTACCAGAAGGAAGATTTTGTAGTCTATTCGGTCTTTTAGCTTCGTCCACCAAAGTAATAGCGGTATGCCTACAGCCATACCGCTAGCTATTAGATGAACCTTTTGAACTATGCCTAAAAGAGCTTCTTTGTCACCAGGTAAATATTCATAAAAGGCACCTGCAAATCCAATACCACGGAAGAGGTGATAAGGGTTGCCAACGTCATTTAAGTGGTTCCACTCTCCTAAAATTCCTTTCGCATAATAGGCGAATCCCTTTTGGAAAATAGTAGGGTCTTTCCATAAAAATGGAATACCGTAGGTAAGTAGAAATACAATGAAGGAATATCCAGCTATTAATATGGCATTCTTCTTTCCTTCTTTCATCCACACTACAAACAAGTAGAGCGGAACCCATAGTACAACTGCATATCTGGAAAATAGGCATAGGCTAAGTGCTAAGCCCCTAATAAGTGGAGATGAACTGAACAAACTAAGCGCAAGAAGTAAGTAATAGCCTGCTATTAAAGGCTCAATTGTCATGCCGAAAGTACCGCCATCCTTTTGGAGCAAAAAGTACAATGCAACTATAGGGAATAACAAAACAACTGGGAACCACTTGTTCTTTCGTTTGAAAATCTGATATATGGCAAATACTAAAATGGCTATCATTAGCATCCCGAAACTCACCCATCTTGGGTCTTTATCTAGTAAGGTGGTAATGGTAAATGGAGCCCAATGAAGCGGTAAATAGTTAGGGAACATTTCCCAACCCCAAACATCAATAGGTGTGTAAGGAAATTCTCCATCTATCAATCGCTTTATTATTACCTGAATATGGGGAATAATATCACTCCATTTCGGGTTTATCTCATAATTTTTAAAGATCTCGGTAACTGTTACAAAGCAAGCTGTAGTTATGCCAAAAAAGACAGCGTAAGAACCAAAAAGTAATGGTTTACTTATGCCTTGCTTTGAGGATGGTTCTCTATCTAGGTAGACTCTAGCTAATAGGATAGGAGCAGCTATAGAGCTTATAAAAAGCAGTATAGAACTTGCATGATGGCCTAATTTAGCTCGTAAATAGGTCAGTAGAAGTAGCTCTAAAGCTATAAATAGTAGAAAAGCGTAACGTTTACTCATAAGGCTGGGCAAATATAGCGAGTTAAGCCAGTCTATTCTTGATGCCGTAGATGAATAGCAATACCCAGCCTGCTAAAAAGAATAAGCCGCCAAGGGGTGTAATAGGGCCAAGTGCAGAGGCCCAAGTACCAATTCCTAATAATTCTTTAGTAGCTAGTAGGTATAGCGATCCGCTAAATAACACCACTCCAATAGTGAATGCTGAAGCGCTATAAGTCAATAATTTACTTGGCGCACTACTTCGCATAAGTAAAGCAACTAGCAGCAGTGCCAAAGTATGGTAGAAATGATATTCACTGGCTGTTTGAAAGGTAGTTAGTTGGGCTGCATTCAAATGCGGTTTTAACCCATGGGCGCCAAAAGCACCTATGGCAACTGCCAAAAACCCGAATAAAGCGGCTAGTGTAATGAAATGAGCACGGTTCATGTGTTGAAAACAAAGATAATCACCAGCAAGCGATAAAGTAGTTTTGTTGGTATAGTGAAGAAAGGTATTGTTATCGGGATATTGTTTGTTGTGCTAATTGGCTTAGGCTACGCCTATTATACAACATTGGTACAGGGCAGTGAAAAGCTAGAATTAGCAGCTGCGCTGCCAAATAAAACAGGAGTATTCCTTGCTTCAGAAGACCTTTTTGAGTTTTATGAAAAGCTTTCTGAAAAACCCTACTCAAATGACTTTATAAGTACAGTAGGCTTAACTGATGTTCTCCCTGATATTAAGCTAGTAGATAGTTTGATAGGGCAGATAAGTAACTCAGGTATCCGACTGAAGGACCGCGAAGCTATAGTGGCTTTTTATCCAGTTGAAGCTGGTAAAATGGATCAACTCTACCTTGTTGATCTTAAAAAGACTGATCAAGAGCAGTTTCGAGCTGCGGTAAAAAAATTAAGCTCTATTGGGTTTACAGTTGGTTCGCGAAATTATAAGGGAGACTTAATTCAAGAAGTGAAAGACTCCGCAGGAACGGTATGGTATTGTTCTTACACCATGGGCGTTCTTTCCGTCAGCCATTCCGCAATACTTATTGAAACGGCTTTACTTCATTTACAAGATAGAAATGGTCTGTATTGGGAAAAGAGTTACCAAGATCTAGCTAATTCACCATCTATTGATGCCGATGTAAGTCTGTTTGTTAACTATCAAGAATTAGGAGGAATACTTCCTCGTGGTGGTGAGCAAGAAAGCGTCCTGCCAGTTTGGATGAATTCGCTTGCATCTAAAAGCAGGTTAGATCTCACTTTTCTTAAAAATGGCATCAGCATAAATGGGTATACACAGCCACTAGATGGAAAGCTTCTAGATGGGAAGCAACATGGTGTTGATGGTCAAATTGACCTTGGATATATCATGCCACTAAATGTAGCGGCTGTACTTCAAAGCCCTATTGTCCCAAAAACATGGTTATCTGGAACAAAGGCACAAGGGTATACTCGTTCGCTAGATGAAAAGATAGAAGAAGAAGGCTTCTTAGTACTACCTCACAATGATAAAGAGGAAGCATTAAAAGGACTAAGTGTACTTATAGGAAATGATAGCTCTACAGCGATTACTAATGAAATTGGAACTCTAACTAATGGTAAGAAAATTGCTGAAGTATTTGATTCAGAAGGAGTGCTAAATGAGGAAGTTTTCTATGCTATTACAGAGGAGTTTCTACTGTTCTGTAATACACAAAAGGAACTCAATTCATGGTTAAAAGATGTGGAGCGTGGACGGGTGCTTTCAAGTGATCTTCGTTATAATAGCTTTAAAGAAAAACTATCGGCTACCGTACAGTATTCACTTTATCTTGATGCCTCGCAATGGGAGCAGGTGGTTCAAACATGGCTGGGAAAAGGGCTAGAAGGTGCTGCTAAAAGCGCCGCTAAATTTAGCCCTGCAGCATTGCAATTCAACTATTTTAATGGCTCGTACTTAACCAGTGGAAGGGTTGGGTATATGGACGAGCCGATAAAGGCTGATCCAGTAGGGTTGTGGCAGGTTAACTTAGAAGCTGCTGCAATGGGTAAGGTGCATGTAGTTAAAACACATCTTCATAAAAGTAAAGAGCTACTAGTACAAGATTCTAGTTCGCAATTATACTTAATAGATAGAGGTGGTTCCATCCTATGGAAGAAGAAATTGAATGCACCAATACTAGGTGGAATAAGGGCAATAGACTATTACAAAAATGGAAAGCTGCAGTACGTTTTCAATACTACAGATAAGCTGTACATCATCGATCATAATGGTAATAATGTAGGGAACTTCCCGCTGAAGCTACCAGCAAAAGCCACCAATGGTGTGCTAGTTGTTAACTACGATAGAAACCGCAATTACCGATACTTTATAGCCTGTGCAAATGGTAATATATACGGCTATTATCCTGATGGAAAACCACTACCTGGTTGGGACCCTAAAAAAAGAGCGGGACGTATTATTCACCGTATGCAGCACATATTGGTTGGTGGTAAAGACTACATCATAGCCTATAACCAAGAAGGTGACTTGTTTTTCTTCGATAGGCAAGGAAAAAAAAGGGTGAAACCGATGTTGCTTAAAACGCTATTCCCTGAGCCTTTCAGTGTTACAAAGAGTAGTTCTGGCTTTACAATGACCAATATTGATACTAGTGGTGCCATATACACAGTTAACCAAGCTGGTAAAGTAAATAAGACAGGTAGTATAGTGCTTGATAGTCTTGATCTAACAGACTTTTTCTATAGTGATCTGTTGAGCGCCGACGGTAATGAATATCTAACCGTTACGAATAGGTCTTTCTTACTATCGAACTCAAAGGGGGAGGAGCTAAGTAAGTTAGACCTTGAAGAGACAGGAGACTGGAAAGTCACCTATGTGGAAAGCGCTAAAGAGGGTTCGGCATCTATATGGAATAGCACCTCATCAACCATAATGACCTATGATAGAGCTACTCTAACTTTTTTGGAAGATGAAGTTACCTCCACAATAGAACCGTTAGTACTAGATCTATTAGGGGATGGACAGCTGTATACCATTACAGCAGATGGTAAGGAGCTTAGCGTGCTCCCATTACTTAAGTGATCTGCCAGTCAATTGGTTCTTTGCCTTGTGCTACAAGTAGCTCATTAGTTTTCGAAAAGTGCTGACACCCGAAAAAACCTTTCCGTGCGGAAAAGGGTGATGGATGTGGGGCCTTTAGAATGTAATGTTTTGATGCATCTACTAACGCTCCTTTTTTCTGAGCAAACTTACCCCATAGCAGAAATACTAAGCCCTTTCGCTCCGCGCTTAGTTTATTGATAACAGCATCAGTAAACTGTTGCCAACCTATCTTTTTATGGGAGTTAGCAATAGAAGCCTTAACTGTTAGTGTAGCATTTAATAATAGTACCCCTTGGTCGGCCCACTGTTGCAAGTTGCCGTGTGATGCAATGGAACAACCCAAGTCTTTAGCTAGTTCTTTGTATATGTTCTGCAACGAAGGAGGTGTTTTAACACCATGCTTTACAGAGAAGCATAAACCGTGAGCTTGCCCAACTCCATGATAAGGGTCTTGCCCAATTATTACCACCTTCACCTTATCAAATGGTGCGGCATTAAAGGCATTGAATATTTCGGATTCAGTAGGATAGACAGTAATGCTATTCAGCTTATCTGCAACTATCGCCTTTTTCAACTCGCTGAAGTAAGTCTGATGGAATTCATCTTCTAGTGCTTTTAACCAGCTTTCTTCTATCTGGGTATCTTTTTGTTCGCTCATGCAACTAAATAACTGAATTTTCTATCTATTCCTCATTAAAGCCCTTAAATTGTGAATATGAAGTATTTAGACCAATTATGCTGTCAGAGTTTGTTTTTCTTTAGTGTTCTTTTCGGGATATTATTTTGCCCCCAACGATCAGTTGCACAATATAATGATTGTATTTCTCCTTATCCTTTTTGTGCGAGTACTAACAGTATTACGGTCTCTACTGTAGTTCAAGGGTGGGGGTTTGTTAATGAACTCATTAATGACTCTGTTAGTTGTTTGCAGAATAATGAGAATAACTCAACCTGGGTAACCTTTCAAGTAGATACCGCTGCACTTTTGACATTCGATATTACTCCGTTGGGCATGGTAGACTATGATTTTGCTCTTTATGACCTAACGAATAGTAGCTGTCAGGATATTTTTAATGTGGGTAATTTGCCAGTACGCTGCAATTATGCATTTGGTCAAGGCGTAACTGGTTTGCGACCTGGGTTTGCTGACTCAATATCCGATTCATCTGGCGATCAGTTTGTTTCGCCACTAGCCGTTGATAGTGGACAGGTATTTACGCTGTTAATTGATGGGTTTACTCGAGGTAACACGGGCTTTACTTTGAATGTGACTTCTGGTATAGAATTACTTCCTGTTTTCATTACTCGTTTACAAAATGCTAGAGTTCTATTGAGGTGTGATTCCACTTTAAACATAAGCTTTGGTAATGAAATAGACTGTTCCTCTTTATCAGATGACTTTAGTGAATTATCAATTATCAATTCCAATGTATCCATAATCGGTGTCGAATGTGCTCCCAATGAAGCCAATGTTTTGACTTTAATTCTTGATAAGCCGATAATGGAAGATTCATTAACTATTGTTGTTCAAAATGGTAGTGATGGAAATACATTACTAGATGGCTGCGGGGAAACCTTCTTAGATAGTGGGTCAGTTGTGCTAGATCTAGGTGCCCTTTTGTATACCCCTATCGTTCCAGACTTTAACAGCTTTACTTTTGGTAACGACCCACTATTAAGACGTTTTGTAAATGGGTCTTCTAATAGCGACGAGTTTTTTTGGCAAGTAGGAGATGGAGCGACATATAGTTCTAATTCTGTTAATCATAGGTATAGTCAATATGGTGATTATCAGGTGTGTCTTCAAGTAAGCAATGAATGCTATACTGCTGAAATTTGCTCAACTATAGGGGTTTTTCCAGTAGGTATTGAGGGAATTACCGCCCGCCCCTCAATAATATTCGGCTCAGAGACTAAACAACTATTTATTAAGGACTACTCAACCCCTAAACTTAATCCACAGGTGCACATATACAATATGATGGGGCAACTGATACGAACAGAATTTATAGTTGGTCCAGAGGTAATGGTTGGTCTAGCTCAACTAAATAGCGGGCTGTACTTAGCAGTGCTAGAATTGGAAAACAGACATTACACTAAAAAAATCATTATTCATTAGTCAACACTAGAAGTTCAGTGTTAGAATAAATACCTAAAGTCGATGAAAGATCTAGTGAGTTCAAAAACGAAGTGCTTAACCATTTTCTGTTTAGCTGTTTTTCTACTTAAACCAATAGTTGCGCAAGTATCTCCTGATTGCAAGGATGCCTTGTTCCTATGTGAACGTACTTTTACTCAGAATACAATTGCCGCTGGTGGTGGGCTTATAGATGATCTGCCTTTTGGCTCAAGCTTTTGTTTGGATAATGGGGAGAATAATTCTTCATGGTATAGAATTGAAATTGACAGCTCTGGATCATTCATGTTTGACATACAACCATTGGGCATGGTAGATTACGATTATTCAGTTTGGGATATAACAAACCTTACTTGCCAAGATATTTCAAATGGTTCAGCCCAGGAGCTTCGATGCAACTACGATTTTGGGCAAGGTGTTACAGGGTTAAGGCCCGGATTTGCCGATACCATATCGGGTCCAGCTGGAAGCCAGTTTTTAGCTCCTATTCAAGTTACACAGGGGCAGGTTTTAATGCTATTGGTTGATAATTTTACTACAGGTAATACTGGGTATACACTAGATCTTGATCCTTCTACGGCAATATTCAATTCAAGTGGAAATGTTAATATTGAAAAGGTGACGGGAAATGCGTGCTCAGATACTATTACTGTATTTCTAGATCGTGAAATTCAAGTTTCAAGTATTTCGCCATCATACAATGAGTTTGTATTAATAGATACATCTCGATCAGTAGTTGGAGGTTACTCTGGTAATAATAGTACAAGTAGTGTCTTCCATTTGATCTTGGACGCCCCTTTGGGGGAAGATACATTCCAACTAGCCATTGGTGTTGGCTCTGATGGCGACATTTTTGAAAACAAATGTGGATTTGCTGGTGTGGTAGAGGATACTATTACTTTTCAAGTGGACACGCCAATTATAGGCGT
>CAYGTK010000171.1:0-9308 GCA_964352775.1 uncultured Chitinophagaceae bacterium | reverse complement strand
GTAAGTGTTGATAACTCTAGGTTTCAGCGTAGAAAACATTTTTTTTTATCTCTGTAAGTGACTGTAATTCAGCGTATTAAAAAATTACCAGTGTCACTTATTTTTGTGGATACTTTGGTTAAAATAAATACCTAGACATGCTTGAAACCCTTATCCCATGCGGATTTCGTATCATACGTACCCCAAATTAGCTACTGAACATTAACATTGAAGGTAACTTCAATATCCGTTTCGCCACCTGCATTTGTAATATCTCCGCCTGATACACCTACTGCAGTCTTATTTGGTTCATGGCGTAACGTAACTTTTAACGTACCCGATCCGGCAGCTGAAGTGGTAAAAACTCCCTGCAAACCTAGTGGGGCACTATTCTCATCAGCATCACCATAGGCATAAGTAGCAGTTACCCCAGAAATATCAAAGAATAATTGATGTTCATCATCTTCTTCTTTCACCTCTTCGGTAATATTCTCAGAAGGCGATTCTGCTTCATTTAATAAGCTTACAAAAAGATCATACACTGTACTGTCAGCTAGTGTATCAGCTGTAATGATAGGTGCATTACCGCCATCTCCGTCGAGATCTTCAAAACGAAGAATTTTATCAGCCCCTCCTGACTGTGGTGTAAGCGTAACTACCAAAGTGGTAATAAGTTCCTCTTCATTAATTGGCTCTGCTGGGTCTTCTTCGCAAGAAGAAAAAAGGAGCATTATCGCGGCAGCGAAAAAAACAAATTTTGAAATTTTCATGGATCTAGAATTTATTAAGTGAATGAATATTTAAGTCGAAGGGAAACGTTTCTACCTGGCGCATCAGCAAAGTACCGTAGGCGGTCTAGATAGTCTCTATATGTTTGGTTAAGCAAATTCTCGCCACCAACATCAATATGTAGTATTCGCTTATGCTTCATACTTATAGACATCCCTATGCCTGCATTAAGTAAAAAATAGGCTTCTGGTGGAGCAGCAAAATCCTGTTCAGCAGGTGCCCGTGTTTGCTCCCAAACCTGTTGTACAGATGTTAGGAAATAAAGGTTGTTATCTTTCTTTAAGTTCTTTTGATAACGGAGAGATGCTTCTATTCTATCCGCAGGTATTAGTATAAGTGGGGCATTAGATATTCTATCCTTTGCTCGCACTAGCGCATACTTTACATTCAATGCTAAGTCTTTATAGATCTGAATAGTAGTAGCGGCATCAATTCCCCAATATTGAGCATCAGTTTGTACATAACTAAAAACTGGAAACGCACCTCTTATAGTTAACCGAGGTTCTTGCTGAGGCTGTAAGTAAATATGGTCTGGCAGATACTGATAGTAGGTTGAAACTTGAATTTTAAACCTATCCTTCCATTCATAGGCCGCTGTGCTTATCCACTTTATTCCCTTTTCAGGATCCAAACTAACATCACCTTCTTCAATTGCTGCTGCTGTTTGACGAACACCCTCGCTAAATAGTTCTGCTGCATTAGGCGGCCTAAAAGCAGTACCTACATTACTTCTTAACTGTAATCCTTTTACTGGCTTTACCAGTACCCCCACTGTAGCAGACACATTGTGATACTGGAGGTTAACGTTTTCTATAATATTACTTCTATCAAATCTAGTAGCTGAAAAATAAGTGTAGTCATAACGGGCGCCAGCTTCCAACTCCCACTTCTCACGATGATAGTGCTCCACCACAAATATTCCAGTAGTAGCGCTACCGTAATTCGGTATTATCGGGCGAAAAGCAATGTCAGGATCATTAGTATTCTTTTGAAACTTGGCAGATACACCTGCTAAAGTTTGCCACCTTTTGTAAGCAGGGTTCTTAAGCGTTACTTCCATTGTATGGGTCTGTAGTGATAGATCTACTGCTGGCTCATCACTTCTACCACCTCGCCTCACGTCAAATTCCTTTCTATTATTTTGCTGAAAGCCGTAAGTCCATTCAAGCTTTAACTGTTCTTTTATTTGAAAAAACCCTTTGGTTAACAACCTGCTATGAGACACTTGCTGGCTAGGGGAATTAATAGCGAAGGTTCTATCCTCTACTTGCCAAGGTTCATTACTAGCCAAAGCGGTTTCTAAGTCGGTTAGGTTGCCGATGTGAGCACTACGTAAAACACCAATAGTGGTGTTATAAAAAGTGCCCAGAACTTCAAATCCATACCGCCACTTTCGATAACCTAAAGCTATTGATGCATTGCCCTCTTGTGCACCTGTATTACTCAATACATAATTGGGTGCTTCTAGGTCCCCTCTTCTCTTGTAATTCCCATGAATTCGCCAGCCAAAGCCTTTAAGCCGTTGAGACCCACCTTTTAGCATTAAAGCTCCCGTATTTGATAGACCATTACTTTCGCCAACATAAGTTACCGTTCCGCTTAATTCCTTAGAGTTAGGAAGTGGTTCACTTTCTAATAGAATAACTCCTGCTATAGCATCAGCACCATAACGCACTGCTGCTGCACCTTTCACTACACTTACTTTATCACTTAAAAAAGGATCTAACGCTGGGGCGTGGTCGGCACCCCACTGCTGGGCCTCTAATCGAACCCCTTGATCGATGATGAGAATACGATTACCATACATTCCATGAATAACGGGTTTTGTAATACCTGGCCCGCTTCTTAATAGGGTTACTCCTTCTACACTACTTACCATTTCTGCAAGGGTTTTCCCCCCAGCAAGTCGTACCTCTTCTTTTGATAATTCGATCTTAGCTTGAGTAAGTGGCTGATCAATATGTTCTTCCTGAACCACAATCTGCTCTAATAGCTCACTATGATGTTCCAAGAAAAATTCTTGTTCCTTTGATCTGCTTAAGTCTACCGTTGTGACCAATGGTTCGCAGCCAAGGTGAGAGATTTTTACCGTAAACTCCCCCTTAGGGAGACCTATAAAACTAAAATTACCCGCGCTATCAGTGGTTATCCCTTTATCTAACTCCACTATATAAATAGTGGCAAACCCAAGCGGTTCAGCATCATGTTCATCTATAACTTGACCTGAGAAGTTTACCCGACCTATATTATCCAGTGTTTGGCCTAGAAGCCATAACGGTGAGCCTAATAAAATAATAGAGAGTATCCTTTTCACTGCCCAAAAGTAGGAAGGATCATTTGTTTTTGCAACAGTGTTGCAAAAAGGATCTTAATTTTTAGAACCTCAGTAACAAGGCAGTGCACTCATTCAACTGATTATTGAAATCGTGCTGGTAGCGAAGCTCAATGCGTTGGGTGTTTCCATTAAAAATCCCATCTCCTTGAATTGAGGTGGCCCCAAGTCGTTGATTAGGAATAGTAAGGAAATCGCCACTAACTAAAGCTTCTGCACTTAAGCCTAAACCCAGCATATTGGTGAGTGTAATGGTTTGTAGATCTGATGTCTGCTTTATTATAGTAGTGGTATACTGCCTACCTTGACCAGGATTGCAATTCTCGCTTACTTGATAAGTACCCAAATACTTTTCGTAGCTAAGTATTTCACAAAACTCGCCTTCAAGCCCATTAGGGCATAAACATTGCCCCTGAACACACTGTGTTTGTGGTGGGCAGTTAGCCTTGTCGCATTTTCTATTTGGATCGCAACCTGTTAATAGGAACATACAAACAGAAACTACCATACTTATCTTAAAAACCAATTCTCTCATCTTCCTAAGTTAATTCTTAGCTAACGTTTTCCATAATTGCTTTATCAGGCGGAATTGGAAGGCAAACGTCATTAATACTGATGTAACTGAAAAAAAGAGGAATTCTGTTTTAAAGTACCGAAATAGTGAGGTTACCTTTTCGGAGTCCAGCTCCATTCCATCTGCAAGAAAGAAGGTTAGCACATAATTATCTATTTGGTAAAGGTATTCTTGAAACTGAACAAAAAAGGTACCTAGAAACACAAGATTTAGGAGGGTAAAGGCATAGATCACAGGGTTTTTCTGTAGGTAAAAAACCGACTTCCCATTTAGTGCAAAGCGAAAGTACATTACCGTGATAAACACTAAAAAACTATTGAATGCTAAATAGCCACCCTTTATCAATTCTACTAGAGGGAATAGCACCATTGTAATTACAATAACCGCTATAAGAAACCATAGAAGTTCGTTAACTAAGCTTAGCTGCCCTTGTTTGTTCATAGTTGCGTATCGTCCACCGCTTCTAGCCAGCAGTCTACCTCTTCAATAACCTCGGGAACACATTCCTGTTCAAATGGCGACTTCAGTCCAGCAAGATCAACAAGATCTAGGAATGCTTTACTGCCGCCCGCTTTGCATAACCTAACGTAATCAGCCCACGCAGAGCTTTGGTCGGTATTCGCTTTACTCCAGAACTGAAAGGCACATACTTGTGCTAATGTATAATCAATGTAATAGAAAGGCATATGGAAAATATGAGCCTGCTTATGCCAATAGCCTCCACCTTCTAAATAATCATTTCCTTCATAATTACGATGTGGAAGGTATTTCTTCTCAATAACTCGCCATTGCTGCTTTCGCTCTTTAGCAGTTGCAGTTGGGTTCTCATACACCCAATGCTGGAATTCATCTACTGAAACACCATATGGCAAGAATAATAATGAACCGCCAAGATGCGTATACTGATATTTATCTGTTTGTCCGTTGAAGAATAATTTCATCCACGGCCAAGTAAAGAATTCCATACTCATAGAGTGTATCTCGCAAGCCTCGTAGGTAGGCCAGTTATACTCTGGCACTTCGTAATCACGGCTCATGTATACCTGAAAAGCATGACCAGCTTCGTGCGTAAGCACATCAATATCACCAGATGTTCCGTTGAAGTTAGAGAAGATATACGGCGACTTCATCTCGTTGATGAAGGTACAGTAACCACCAGGTGCTTTACCTTTTTTGGCCTCTAGGTCCATCATTTCATTCTCTATCATAAAATCGAAGAACTCTCCCGTTTCTGGAGAAAGCTCACGATACATACTCTCGCCATGAGCTACTATCCAATCTGCACTTCCCTGTGGCTTAGCGTTACCGTCTTTAAAATTGATATTCTCATCGTAAAATCTAAGTGTATCTAACCCTAAACGCACGCGTTGACGCTCACGCATTTTGGTAGCTACAGGCACAACATACTTGCGGATCTGCTCACGGTAGTAAGCTACCTTTTCAGCGTCGTAATCAGTTCTAGTTAATCGTGCGTAGCCAAAACTAACAAAGTTCTCAAAGCCCAGTTTTTTTGCCATTCCATCACGAACCTTAACTAGTTCATCATAAATAGCATCGAATTCGTCTTCATGTTCGGCCAAGAAACCGAATTTCGCAGCACTTGCACGTTTTCTTACTTCTCTATCAGCAGATTGCTCAAAGGGGGTAAGTTCAGCCATGGTGCATTCTTCCCCATCAAACATGATCTTAGCTGAGCTAACTAACTTAGTATACTGGGTTTTTAGCTCATTCTCACGCTGAAGATCTCCTATTATCTCAGGAGAGAAACTCTTTAAAGAAGCTTCTGCAATTGCAAACAACTGGCCTCCCCATTTTGCTTCTAGTTCCGTTCGGTATGGAGAATCAACTAGTAATTGATAAAGCTTATGCACCAAAGCCTGATAGCGTGGCTCATTCTGATCAAAATATGCCTGTTCTTTATCGTAAAATTCATCTCTGGTGTCAATTGTGTTACGTATATGTGCCACTTGACTATGCGTCATGAAACTATTCCGTATAGCGTTTATCTCCTTCAAAACTGCATTCTGGTCATCTGCAGATGATGCACTCTTAAACAGCTTTAGTTGAGTATTGAATTGCTCCTCTATCTTATCAAGATCGGGGCGTTTATAAGTGATATCAGAGAACTTAGGCATATCGTATTCTTAAAGTATGTTCGCTATTTGTGGCGCAAATGTACCGACTTTTCGGCCATCGCTATTGAAAATTGCTGCTATTTTGTCGAGTTGGCTGCCGCTTCTAACTCTTTATCTTTCTTTCTTCTCACGTTAAACACCCCCTTTCCTTCCGCTATCAAATAATCTTTAGTACCGTGGTAAGCCCACATCTGTATTACTATTATCCTATTCCCACTTCGCACTATTTTAGCCTCTGCTATTATATCTTCTGGTTTACCTGGTCTTAAATAGTCTATCCTTAGGTCAATTGTAGATAGTTTATCTTCAAAAGAAGTCAATGTGGTTAAGCCTGCCGCGCCACCTGCTGAATCTAAAGCCATTGCTATTATACCCCCATGAATAGCACGAGCTACAGGGTCTCCTATCATTTCTTCACGGTACGGAAAGTGAAGTTTTGCAATGCCCTCCCCTATCTCCAGCACTTTTACCCCAATGAATTTATGTAGTGGAAGCATATTCTCCAGCACATTTTTCATTATAAGTTCTTTCTCTTTCTCCGTCATCAGTTCGATTTCTTTTCAGGGAATATTATCATTTCAAAATGTACAGTGTCAAAAACAGGATCAAAACGTAATAGTTCTTTATCCAGTATTTCTACTCTATCGGTAAAATAGTCTTGGCCTGTAGCATCCATTAACGCATTTCTCACTAGTTCCGTACAATAAACCTCTTTTTTAGTCCTGATATCAAAGCTCATATCAAAAGGCAGGTCTAATTTTCGGTAATAACCTATTCGGTCTAAAAATCGTTTCCGAGTTAAGCTATCTCTCCTAAGCCGAACTATAGAAATAGAGTTGGGATAACTGTCACCAACAAAACGGTTAAGCTTATCAACTACAATTCCATCTTGATTATCTCTTGAAATAGCATGATATACTACAGGTTCGCCATAAATAAAGTCTACCACCCCAATATGTGTGACCTTATATTTCCCCTGAAGCACTTTCGCTATGCCGTCGCTCAACATACCATAGCCCCTGCGTAAAATAAGATCACCCGCTTGTAGGCGGGCGATCTCTATATCTTCTAATTGGTAAGTTTTCTTAGAATAACTCTTTCCTTCAGAATGGTTATTGCAATCTGTTAGGCAAAAGGTAACTAACAGTACCCCAACAAAAAAGGAAACCTTATGGCTTAATATCTTCAAGTACAGTACCTAGTTCTTCTATCAATTCTCCCATCTCTTCCATTTCTTCTCCCATTTCCTCTTCCCCCTGCTCCATTTCTTTCAATACATCATCCATAGCATCGCTCATCGATTGTTCCTTAACCATATTCACCTTCCACTCTCCATCTACTTTAAGTAATGGTACTTCGTCGCTTCCTCCTTCTTCATTACAGCAATACATGCAAGTGGCTGCATCACCATCTTCCTTACAACCTTCCATTTTAAAGTCGTTTTTTTCTCTTTCAGGCGCACCCTCTTCATCAGCCATAGCTGCAAAGCTTTCTAGCATGTCTAGTAATTTATGAGTTCCTTTTGTGCTGTATTTTTCGGCAGTTTCCCAATCTTCATTGTTAAGCGCAGTCAAGAATTTTTCCGCTACTTTTTCTGGTGAATCGCCTACTGGGCTACAGCCTGAAAATATACTTACGGCAAAAAATAGGATAACAAGTGTTCTTACTAATGATGTCATGTTAGTTGATATGAGTTTTGTAATGAGCTAAAGGTAGAAATAATTGTAATGCCTAAAGACCGATATGCTTGTCTTGAAAAAGCGCTAAAAGAGAGTCTATCCTATCACTATCGCCCTGTTGTTTCTTTTCGTAATGCAAAACCACCTGCGAGGTGAAACCGCCATATACCTTACCATCCTCTAATTCAACCAACCAATCTTCTACTTCTGGTAAGGAAAGGTCGAACTGTACTTGTATTTGTTTGTAAGGGTCCATTGGTATGTCGTTACGCTCTACCTTAATATATTGACCGTCAACTAAAAGCACATTACCCCAAGTATCTCCATCACGGGTATTGAACTTCACAAAGCTACTTTCAGGGTGCTTTTTTCTTAGCTCTAGAAATCGATCAAAACTACCCCTTGCTAAGTCTTCCGCTTGAACCATTAAGGGGTCGTTATCGCTTACATATACTTGATCGGGAATTTGCTGAAGGGAGAAAATAACAACACTACCAATAAGTAAGGTGAACACCCCAGTAGCTATTAAAAAGAACTTTAAGGGTCTATCGAGTTTAGCCATGAGGTAAAGATACTGCACGTAGTACTAATTCTTTAGCTTTGCTAAACGTGAAGATGATAAAACACTTACTGAATAATGGGCAAAAGAAATGCGCCATACTCATTGACCCTGACAAGGTGAATGAGCAAAGCCTGTTGCATACTATTGAAGTGGCTTCTCGATCGGAAATAGACATGTTTCTGATAGGCGGCAGTCTTTTGCAGAATGATACACAGCTAGATAACACAGTTCTTTTCTTGAAAGAGAATAGCAGTATTCCTGTCATTTTATTTCCTGGTGGTACTAGACAAATTTCTAGTTATGCCGATGGCATTCTATTGCTGTCACTTATATCAGGACGAAATGCTGATCTGCTTATAGGTAAGCAGGTAGAGGCTGCGTTCCAACTTCACAATAGTGGTTTAGAGATCATTCCTACTGGCTATATGCTAGTGGATGGAGGAAAGTCTACGGCGGTGAATTATATATCTAACACCCTCCCTATACCAGCAGATAAGCCTGAAATTGCGGTTGCCACAGCCTTGGCTGGAACTCAACTTGGACTAAGATGTATCTATTTAGAAGCTGGAAGCGGAGCTAAAAGAACCGTTTCCGAAGAAATGGTGAAACAGGTTAAGGATAGTATTAAGACCCCATTATTTGTTGGTGGTGGTATACGATCAGCTGAAGTGGCTCAACAATTATCTAAAGCAGGGGCAGACATTATTGTGGTGGGAAATGCAGCAGAAAAGAACCCCGATCTTATAAAGGAAATAGCAGATGCTATCTATCAATTGAATGAGGTAAACGAAGAGGTATAAAGTGGCGAAAGGAGTAGTATTAAGAAGCACAGGTAGCTGGTACACAGTAGAGTTAGACACGGGCACTCAAATAGAATGCCGACTAAAAGGCAAATTTCGATTAACCGACTCAAAGTATACCAACCCTATAGCGGTAGGCGATAGAGTGACGGTACAACTTGATGAGGAACAGGAAGGCTCTGTTATTTCTGAAATAGAAGAAAGGAAAAATTATATCGTTAGGCGATCGCCAAAACACGAACACGCAAGACACATAATTGCTTCTAATATTGATCAAGCCATATTGGTGGCAACCATCAATAAACCGAGAACATCTTCTGGGTTTATCGATCGGTTTTTATTGACAGCCGAAGCGTATCACATTCCTGCACATATCGTTTTCAATAAACAAGACTCCCTCAAACCTAAAGATCTTGACAAACAAGAAGAGTGGATAGAAACCTACCATTCTGTTGGCT
>CAYGTK010000170.1:7603-9374 GCA_964352775.1 uncultured Chitinophagaceae bacterium | reverse complement strand
GTTGTAGTTGGGTACTATTACCACGGTATCTACACGGCTTTGGCAGCTGTATTGTATGGTGGTATCGGTTAGGGTAAGGTAATAGGTGCCAAAGGTATCTGCCTGTACCAAAACACGACTGCTGTCTTTACCGTTTATACCCATGCCTTGCCACAGGTATTGCACGCCAGTCACGGGTAGGCTATCGCCAAGGTACACTATCTTGATGCTATCGGCATCATTGGCACACACAAACACAGTATCGCGCCCAGCATCGGCCTTGTAGATACTTAAAGGGCCTAGGTTGTAGTTGGGGAAGTTGGGGAGGCCTAGAGAAAGTTCGCAACTATCGCCAGCATATATACTTTGAAGCTCAAAACCACATGCTACTCCGGCAGAATCAGGGAAATTGATTACGCTCAAGTATTTATTGTCAGCTAGAGCCTCAGTCAAGGATATGTAGATTTTACCATTTGGTGCAAGTTCCATTTGGTTAGCATCATAACCAGAAATTGTTTCATTCCAAACTATATACTCCGATTCTTTAATGCTATCAGCATGTAAATCAAATTGTAGAACTCTCATCGTATAACTTCCTAATGATGGTTGATCGATACCTTGTGTTGCATAAATAAACCTTCCAGAAGGAGAAAATGCACAGCTGTAAGCTTCATAAAGAGTTAAATCTCTATCAATACTAATAGTGTCGGTTAAAGACAATACCCCAGTACAGCGGTTAACATCGAAAACTAAAAGTCTATCATAAAACTTAGATTGAAAACATCTAACCATTTTTGTACCGTCTAACGATAAAACAACCTCTCCTATGTATGGTTGAAATGATTCTGTAACTCCTGGCCCCATGATTTGTTCCTGCTGCAATGATAGTCCATCCTTGGTTAATAACCACGTGTGATATTTGGCCTTGCTATTAAGCGTATCATTATTATACGCTGCATTATATATCCACCAATCTTGCCCATTAGAGTGCCTTACTGCTGCTAGGCTTTCGAATGCCCTTGAAAACCTAGTAATTTGCCTGTTTTTACTTTTTATAATCCAACTCCCACCTCTATTATTTAGCTCCGTTAGGTAAAGATTGTATCCTTTGGGTGATTGGTTGTCTAAGGAAAGGATATAAACCTTGCCGACTTCTAGAATGGGGATGGTCAGCAAGCCGTTAATAGTAGAATAGTGGGTATTTATATTATCTCCGTTCGTCAATTCATTTCCATTCTGGTCCACAATTGAATAGAACGAATTTGACAATATATTCGCAGTTGTAAACTGCAATGCTCCCATTGAGTCAGAGAAAGATGCGATTGGTTCAAAGCTCCCAACATTTCCTGGAAAAAAAGGAACAGTGTTTCCCAAAGTGTCAAAATGCAATCCGCATCTATAGCCGAACACCCAATTTGCATCGTGCCTGCTCTGGGCCAGACAAAACACTGGTAACATCAATAAGGCAACAGCAATTCTCATACCCCTAAGATACAGAAAAGCCGTGCTGGGTTGCATGTGCCACGGTAGAAGCCGACTAAGTTTGTGTTACCTAGCCCAGATACCCCTCAATAGCTGTATCATAGGTATTCTTCCAAGTAGCTACGTTTCCGTAATCGGCATCATCTACACGAATATCACCGCCAGTTACTACGCCTAGTTTGGTGAATGGTAATTCGCCAATAGCTTCTTCAAACATGGCCTGCTGTCCGCTGGCAACGCTTACTACTACGCGGCTAGCACCCTCACCAAATAGAAAGGCATCTTTACGCAATTCGGCATCGGTTTCAAT
>CAYGTK010000170.1:0-7593 GCA_964352775.1 uncultured Chitinophagaceae bacterium | reverse complement strand
CCTAGATTGCGAACCATAGCAGATTCTAGCAAAGTGATGAACAATCCACCTTCTGAAATATCGTGCGCCGAGCTTATCGCCTTTTCTTCTATTAAATGAAGAATGGCCTGCTGCAATTCATATTCTTCATCTAGGTCGAAATGTGGTGCGGTACTTTTCTCTACGCCGTGATAACGTACTAAGTACTCGCTACTATTAATGTCGTCGTGCGATTCACCTACTAGGTAAATGGTATCGCCTTCTTCTTTAAAGTCCATGGTCATGGCCAACTCTACATCTTCCAGAACACCCACCATACCAATGGTTGGGGTAGGGAATACGGCTACTTCTTTATCATTACCATTTTCATCTACACTTACATATTGGTTGTAGAAGCTTACGTTACCGCCCGTTACAGGAGTGTCGAATTTAAGACAAGCCTCGCCCATGCCCTTAATAGCATTTACGAATTGCCAGTATACTTCAGGGTTGTATGGGTTTCCGAAATTCAAGCAGTTGGTTACCCCTACAGGTGTTCCACCGCTACAAACGATATTTCTCGCAGCCTCTGCAACCGCCATCATACATCCTTTGAACGGATCGGCATGCACCCAGCGGCCATTACAATCTACTGTGGCTGCTAATGCCTTGTTAGTACCCGTTACGCGAACCAAAGCCGCATCGCTAGGGGCATTGGTGCTGATGTTTTTTACCCCTACCATGCTATCATATTGCTCATACACCCATCGCTTGCTTGCAATGTTAGGTTGCTTAACCAATAGCTCGGCCACCGCTTTCATATCGCTAGGCTCTTCAATACTATCTATGTCAAATTGCTTGTACTCCTCAAAATAAGCAGGCTCGCGGTATTCCCGCTCATAAATTGGAGCACCACCGCCTAGCACTAGGTCATCGGCAGGTACTTCGGCAACTAGTTCGCCACCCATGTAGTACTCTAAGCTTCCACCCTCGGTTACTTCGCCTATTACTTCACAGTTCAAGTCCCATTTATCAAAAATGGCTTCTACCTCTGCTTCACGACCCTTTATAACTACTACCAACATACGCTCTTGCGACTCTGATAATAGTATCTCGAACGGCTCCATATTGGCCTGACGAGTTGGTACTTTATCCAAATAGATCTTCATACCATGTTCGCCCTTGGCGCTCATTTCGCTAGTGCTACAAGTTATACCCGCCGCACCCATATCTTGCATACCAATTATGGTACCCGACTTAGCCAATTCCAAACTAGCCTCTAGCAATAATTTCTCTTGGAAAGGATCACCCACTTGTACTGATGGTAAGTCTTCCGCAGAATCTTCCGTAATATCTTTTGATGCGAACGATGCACCGTGGATACCGTCTTTACCCGTAGCAGACCCCACTATATATACAGGGTTGCCTACGCCGTAGCTAGTTGCCGAGATCATGCCGCCCACTTCTATCAAGCCCACGCTCATGGCGTTTACTAGTGGATTTATCTCGTAGCAGCTATCAAAATATAACTCGCCACCTACAGTAGGCACGCCAAAGCTGTTGCCATAATCACCAATACCTTTTACCACACCTTTTAATAAGTGCTGTACTTTATCTTTCTCTAATTTCCCGAAACGCAGCGAGTTCAAGGCCGCAATTGGGCGAGCACCCATCGTAAAAATATCGCGGTGAATACCACCCACACCCGTTGCCGCACCTTGGTAAGGCTCAATAGCCGACGGGTGATTATGCGACTCAATTTTAAAGGCACAGGCCAAGCCATCGCCAATATCTACTAATCCTGCATTTTCCTCACCAGCACCTACCAGCAAACGCGCACCGTCGCGGGGAAGGGTTTTTAGCCAGGTGATACTGTTTTTATAAGAGCAATGCTCTGACCACATTACCGAAAATATACTCAACTCGGTAAAGTTGGGGTTGCGACCCAATATCTCTTTTATCTTCTCAAATTCCTCTTCGCGGAGGCCTAGTTCTTTAGCAATTTCAAGGGTTCCTGGTGCGTGGATAGTAGTTGCCATAAGTGCTTTTTAAAGGCGTTTTGTGCCCGTGCCGCAAAGATAGGGAATAGTGAGTAGTTCTTAGTTGGTGGGCGGTGGTGGAAATGTTGGGAATTCGGAAATTCAATTACCAATTTTATCAAGAAGTGCAGAAATGAACACAAATAGCCCAAAATGGAATGTTTTGGTACCGCTGCGGTGCACTACCAAAAATGACCCCAGTGATAGCAAGGCTTTCAGGCCGCATTTTGGCGGCTTAGGCAACTTGGGCAACGCCCCTGCTAACAAGGGTTTGCGCCATAAAAAGGGATATGTGTATGTGTAAATAGCTATTATTCAAACACTTAATTTTTACGAAAAAACGGGAAATGAGCATAAATGGGTGAAAATGGAGGTTTTGATGGGGGCCTACCTTACCAAAATATTCTTGTACACATCTATCTTAGCTAGGTGGCTGTGGTGATAAGGTGTAACTGAAAACTTAGTAAACCGACAAGAAATGCTGGTAGTAGTAGAGTCGGCGATAACCTGCCCGGAGTGCGGACATGTTAAGAAGGAGCAAATGCCTACGGAGTCGTGCCAGTTCTTTTACCAATGCGAAAATTGCAATATCGTTCTAAAACCTAAGGCTGGCGATTGTTGTGTTTTTTGCAGTTATGGTACGGTGAAACGCCCACCCATTCAAGAAGGTGGTGCTTGCTGTTAGGTGAATTGAGTTTGCTTTCCAGAGCCTAAGCATGGTGAAAAATAATTATGGAAGCATTACGGCGAAAAATGTGCCTTTTTGGTGCACTCCAAAAATGGACCTAGTGGTAGCAAGGGTTGCAGCCCGAGTTTTGGCGGGTTGGGTGACTTGTGGAACTCCCTATTCACAAGGGTCTCCGCCATTTGGGGGATATGTACATGTATAAGTCGTTGACCTGTCAGCAGTTTTTAGATATCTGAAAGTGGAAATGAGAGCTAACCAGCATAAATGCTCTGTTGGGATTATTGAATGTTAGAGCGCAGAACTTCTAACTAATCCTCGTTTATCAACGAGGATTCTACGGCATAGCGTCTTTAGACGCGTCAATAGACGCTATGGTTTTACATCCTCGTCAGGAGACGAGGACGATTAGGGGGATAGCTGGAGTTTTACTTTTCTTTTGCTTTTGGAACTGAACCGTTTATCCATTCCTTTACCTGAAGTTCTGCGCCTGGTATCGCTGCTAGTTTCTTACTTTCCAAATTAACTACGCAAAGGGGTAAAATGTAGCAATTAGTCTGGTTAAAGAACTTATCCATCTCTTCGTCGCCAATTTCAACTACGTATCCCAATATCCTTACTGACTTATCCTTGTCTTCAAATGCTATATTGAGTGTAGAAGAGATCCAAATAGTATTACCATCTTCCAATTCAACTAGATAGTAAGGCTTATCATTATCAGCGATCTGCATTTGAGTTACAAGTCCATCAAAAGCAATTATGTTACCAATAAGTTTATTGATCTTTTTTAGATGTTTAGCTGAAAAACTTATTGGGCAATAGTTGGAGTTGTTTTTTAAAGAAGATCTAAATGTATTACCTAGGTCTAATTCGATGAGCGTTCTAATTTTTTCACAACTGATATTAAGTGTTGGGATAATTCCATTTTTAACTTTCGTAAGGGCACCTTGTTGTATCAATATCTTATGCTCCTCTGTATCAACAAGGTCAAAGATAAAATTGAACTCCTTGTCATAGCATCTATTAAACTCGGGCTTTAATTCTTCATAAGCCACCATGTCATTTTTTATGCAATCACAGATTTTGTTAGATATTTTCTGGGTGATCGTTTCAATACTTTGAGCGAAACTATTCAAGCTTAAAACTATACATGTAAATACGACTATGACCCTCATTATAGATCTTCTTTAATAACAAATGTATTAAAATTTCTCTCGCAGCAGTCCCACTGGTCATTGCGAAGGAGGTACGAGTGAGGCAATCTCCACCAGCCACCGCACAGACTGCTTCGTACCTCGCAGTGACAGCCCAGTTACAGCAAACATAAAAAGAAGTCAAGGTCGTGGTGAGCGGGAGATTATTATCAAAGATCTCCCTTAACAAGGAGAAGTTCATTTTCAACAATTTTAATATTTGTACAGAAAAAATGCAGGTATTGTTTGAGCCAAAAGTATGTATTGTCAATAAGCAGCTGTTCATCATCCATTGCCGACCCCGTTCTACTTTCCGAACCCATTCCTCCAGGTAAACCCCTCCATTCAATCCTGGCTGCATTTGCATATGTGGGGGATGCTAAGTGGTCTTCAGTTAAAGGATATTCGTATTCTGGCCCTATAAGTAAGTCCAACTGTAATCTTGGCAACTCTAAGTACAACATATTCAACTCTCTAACTACTTGGTTTACTTTCAAGCTAGCGCATTCTATGATAGATCCAAATTCAGTTGCTAGTAGGAAACTCACCCCCAAAAAACAATGACCAAGCTCTGACAGGTTCATTCGTGTTATCCCTAGCAGATACTTACCTTTGCCGCCAGAACCAAGTGGCGGAACCTTTGCAACCGAATTTACCGAAACAGAGTACCATTTTGAACGACCCTGTGTATGGCTTTATAGCCGTGCCCTTTCCTATATTGTTCAAGCTGATAGAGCATCCTTGGTTTCAGCGTTTACGGCGCATTAAGCAGTTGGGATTGACCAACTACGTTTATCCCGGAGCTAACAATACCCGCTTTCATCACGCCCTTGGTGCGCTGCACTTAATGACGCAAGCCGTAGAGGTACTCCGCTTTAAAGGCAACAAGATAAGCGATGAGGAATATGAGGCGGTATGTATCGGCATATTGCTACACGACATTGGCCACGGACCCTACTCGCATACCCTAGAGAATATATTGATACCAGGAGTGGACCACGAACTGCTCAGCAGTCTGTTCATGGAGAAGCTGAACACCGAGATGGAGGGTAGGCTTAGTTTGGCTATTCAGATATTTAAAGATGAGTACCACAAGAAATTTCTACACCAATTGATATCTAGTCAGCTAGATGTTGACCGTTTGGATTACCTGAAGCGTGATAGCTTTTACACCGGTGTGTACGAGGGCGTGATAGGAACCGAGCGCATCATAAAAATGCTGGACGTAAAAGACGACAACTTAGTGGTAGAAGCTAAGGCCGTTTATAGTATCGAGAAATTTTTGGTGGCCCGCCGCTTGATGTACTGGCAGGTATACTTGCACAAAACAGTAGTGTGTGCCGAAGAGATGCTGATACAGATACTGCGCCGTGCTCATGAGTTGGTTCTTAAAGGCGACGAACTATTCGCTACACCAGCATTGCGACACTTCTTATATAGAAAGATAGGCCGTGAGGCTTTTTTGGCCGACGATCGGAATTTGGAATACTTCGCTTTGCTGGATGATCATGATGTGTTCACCAGTATTAAGGTGTGGAGTACCCATGAAGACCCGGTGTTGCATTACCTCTGTCAGGGTTTGGTTGATAGGCATTTGTTGAAAGTGCACATCGCTTCCCAACCGTTTACAGAAGACTACATCAATACGCTTCGCGGGCTAACTAGAGAGCAAGTAGATATAGAACCGGGCATGGAAGATTTCCTAGTATTCCACGGAGCATTGAAGAACAGCTTGTACAACATTGATGCTGATGGAATTCAGCTATTATACAAGGATGGTCAACTACGTGACCTTAAAGAGGTGAGTAGCGACTTGGACATCAATGTGTTGACCGGAAGGGTTACCAAGTATTATTTGTGTTACCCTAAAGATCTGATAATTTAGCAGGCTTTAATTTTGAGCACCAATATGCAGCTAACGGCGAAACAATTATGCGATATGTTACAGGGTAAACTGGAAGGTGACCCTGACCGTGTAGTAAGCGCCCCTGCTAAGATAGAGGAGGCTGAAGCTCACCAAGTAAGCTTTATAGCCAACCCGAAATACGCTAAATATTTAACCACTAGCAAGGCTGGTGTGTTAATTATAAATGAAGACTTAGTTACGCCCGAGGGTGTCAAAGCGACACTTATTCGCGTTCCCGATGCATATGCAGCCATTACGGCCTTGCTACAACAACTGGGTGCAAGCACGAAAAAAACGGGCCACGAACAGCCAGTTTCCATAGCTGAAAACGCTAAAGTAGCGGCTGATGCCTACATAGGCGCATTCACGTATATAGCTGAAGATGCAGAGGTGGAAAGCGGCGCACAGATATACCCGGGCTGTTACATAGGCAAGGGTGCTAAGGTGGGTGCTAATACTACATTATATAGTGGTGTGAAAGTGTATCACGATTGTGTAATTGGAGCTAACTGCATCATTCACAGCAATGTAGTTATAGGTGGCGATGGCTTTGGCTTTGCGCCGAAAGCGGATGGAAGTTTTGATAAAATTCCGCAAACGGGCAATGTTGTGCTAGAAGATAACGTTGAGGTGGGAGCGAACTCCACCATCGACCGCGCAACCATGGGATCGACCCGAATTGGCCAGGGAGCCAAACTTGATAACCTCGTTATGATAGCCCACAATGTACAAGTGGGGGCTAATACCGTTATCGCCGCACAAGCAGGAATTTCAGGAAGTACTAAAATAGGCCAAGGCTGCATGATAGGCGGCCAAGCTGGTTTTGTAGGTCACATTGAAATAGCCGATGGTGTTAAGGTGCAAGCCCAAAGCGGTGTAGGCAAGTCGGTAACGCAGGCCAATAGCGCGATTGCTGGTGCGCCTGCATTTGATTACTTGCTGAATATGAAAGCCAATGTGGTTTTCAAACAACTACCAGAACTTACTAAACGAGTGAACGCACTCGAACATAATATAGCCCAGAACGATCTAAGCAGACCTGAATGATAGAATATCAACGTACTCTAAAACAACCGGCCACCGTACAGGGAGTAGGCCTTCACACTGGGCAAAATGTCACCCTTACCTTTAATCCGGCCCCGGCCAATCACGGATATAAGTTCAAGCGGGTAGATCTACCCGATCAGCCTATCATCAATGCCGATTGCGACTTGGTGGTAGACGTATCGCGCGGAACTACGCTAGAGCAGAACGGTGCACGAGTAAGTACGGTAGAGCATGCTCTTTCGGCTTGCGTGGGTTTGGGAGTAGATAATGTATTGATAGAGTTGGATGGGCAAGAAGTGCCCATTTTAGATGGTAGTGCATCTTCTTTTGTAGAAGTAATGACCGAAGCGGGATTTATAGAACAAGACGAAGAGCGCAACTACTTTGATATAGATACCAACCTGACCTACAACGACGAAGAGCGTAAGGTAGAGATGATGGTAACGCCTAGCAGAAACTATCGCATTACGGTGATGATAGATTATAACAGCAAGGTGCTGGGTAGTCAGCATGCTTCTTTTGAAGGGCGTGAGGATTACTTGAACGGTATTTCAGAGGCACGTACTTTTTGCTTTTTGCATGAGTTGGAAATGCTGGTAGAGAACAACCTGATAAAAGGTGGAGATCTTAATAATGCCATAGTAGTTGTAGATAAAAAGGTAGATCAGAACGAGCTAGACCATTTAGCGGAGCTGTTCAATAAGCCTAAAGTACAAGTGCTGGAAGAGGGCATTTTAAATAATGTGGAACTGCGCCACCCCAATG
>CAYGTK010000169.1:0-9394 GCA_964352775.1 uncultured Chitinophagaceae bacterium | reverse complement strand
CCAAATTTCGTGTATTGATCTATTGGGCCAACGCTCGCCTCCCAAATAAGTTAACCAACAAGGGCCAACTTGGCCCATTACGTTGAAGTACATGTTGTTGAAAGGGGCGTTGCAAACGTATTTCCTATCGAACCAACCACGGGTTTTATTATAGGCCTTTACTACCTCAGGGTCTAACGGTTGAAATTCCGCACCAATATCTTTCACCTCAATACTCATGCGCCTATTTTCCGTATTTCTTCTCGTAAGTGGTCTTCCGTCATCGCTTCGATGCTTTCGATCACTTCTTGTGTTTTTGCTTGAAGTACGATGCTAAGTACTGTCTTTTCATCTACTTCACCTTGAACGCTATCCAGCACTTTTAAGAATTTGTTGATCAGCTGTTCTGATTTTTCTTTCTGTTGCTCCTCATTGAAATAAGTAGAGCCAGAAATGTGGTTGGTGATATTATCCCTAAGCGCCTGCCTAGGGTCTTCCATTCCGTCAAATGCCTCGTCGCTTAATTGCAAGGGTTGCTTTCCTTCTGGCTTAGCCTTTTTAGCTACATCTGAACCCAGCACATGTTGTGTTTCTATACCATTCTTGGCATTCGCTTCTTCTTCCTCTCTGTTCTTCTCTTCACAATTCTGTAAGTAGCGAAGGAAGTCGGTAAAGCAGCGCTTGTTGTGTTCTCTCAACCAATCACCTGTGGGCATGTTGGCCTCCTGTGGAGCTAGTTGCTCTCGTATTTCTTTCAACCTATCAGCAGGTAAATTCCACAATGCATAATGCGGCGGAGTTTTTAGGTAGCTGATGTACAAGTGAATATCGCGGGCATTGGCAAATTCCACCATCTTCGGGAATTCCTGCCAGTTCTCGCGCATGCAGGTGTAGCTTACGGTTAGGTTCTTGCCGCGTTCTTTGCAATACTCACGCAAGTAATCTATCGTTTCTAATACTTGAGCTTGCTCGGTGTTAAGGCGGATGCTCTCCAATGTAAACTTATCAATAGCATCCATTGACACCGCGAGATCGAAATCACCACGGTTGATCACATCTTTCATACGGTCGCTGAGGACCGTGCCGTTGGTGATCACGAAATATTTAATATCGGGATTCACGGCCAGCATCTTGTCCCATATCTTATAGTAGATAGGTATCAAGAATGGCTCACCGCCATAGAATTTAGCCTCTTTAATGTGCGGGATGAATTCATCTAATTGATCCACAAAAGCATCGTCGTAAGGCGCTTTAATAGCGGGCAGTTTATCTCTGTTTTTCCTGATAGAAGAAGAGACAAAGCCATTGCACATCACGCATTCCAAGTTGCAGACGTTGCTTAACTCAAATTCCAATACTTGTGGGTATTGGTCGCGCTTGTAGTCTGCATATTTATCGAACACCAAAGGCTTAAGGCCAGAAAACTTTCTATTCTCGAAGAAGTACTTGCAATGCTTGCAGCCCTCACCAAGGTCGTTGTGCTCCATGTGGTCGCGCAGGCGTTCACCTGCTTCACCGAACCACATATCGCGGATGGAGTTTTGTGGGTACCTACCTAATTCTACCTTTTGATTATAAGAACAAGCTAATGTCCGTCCACTAAATGAGAATGACATATTGTTAAAAGGCACATAACAGAACAATTTCTGCGCTCCCTCTGGTCTATAATCGTTGTACTCCTTATATATCTCACGGTCGATGTGCTCATAAGGTGGCTCATCGGGCACGTGGTCCGTGGGTTTAGTAAGTCCTAATTTGGCTTTTAGCGCTTCTAGCATCTGTATTTTCCTTCGTCCTTAAAAGTACTGCGCCACCTGCACACTATCAAATAAAGCTCACTTAAGCGATGAAGCTCAAACTATTATATGTGCTTGCTGTATAATTAGGTTTGCATCTTTGCCCTGATAATACGATCATTGTGATATGGAGCTGACCCGATTCATCGACTTTTTACAGGAAGAATTTGACGACAAAGACCTCAATCCTGTGAGTGCAGCTACCGCATTTAGAGAATTGGAGGATTGGAGTTCGATGATGGCTTTGATCTGGATATCGAAGATAAACGATGAAGTGGGTGTAATGGTTGGCGCAGAAGAATTGGCTGCCGTTAACACAGTAGAAGACTTATTCCGCTTAGTGCAGGCCAAAACCACAGCCTAATGGCCATCTTCTCGGTTCCCAATGTAAAGCTCTCTGGAATTGCATCAGCAGTTCCTTCCCAAATAGCATACAATCAAGATCTTGACCTTATCCCAGAAAAGGAAAAGAAGTTATTTATTCGATCGGTAGGAATTAACTCACGACGAGTAGCTCCGAAAGGAATGTGCTCTTCCGACTTGTGTTACGAAAGCGCTAAGCGCCTTTTGGAAGAATTAAAATGGGAAGCAGAAAGTGTGGATGTATTGGTATTCGTTAGCCAAACGCCTGACTATATTACTCCTGCTACGGCAGTTATTCTTCAAGATAGGCTGGGTTTATCAAAGCACTGTTTTGCTTTTGATGTCAATTTGGGCTGTTCGGCTTATCCTTATGGTTTGTCGGTTATCAGCAGCTTGTTGGCTAACAAACCAAACAGCCGAGGGCTTTTGTTGGTGGGCGATATTTCAACTGCCTGCATTTCACAAGAAGATAAAAGTACCGTACCCATATTTTCCGATGGAGGCTCTGCAACGGCATTAGCATATGATGCCAAAGCAAAACCGATGTGGTTCAACTTACAGAATGATGGCAGTAAGAAAGATGCTATAATAATCCCTGACGGAGGTTTTAGGAATGTGACTACTAAAGAGTCGTTGGAATACCATGATGTTTCTACAGGAATAAGGAGGAGAGGGGTGGATATGATCCTAGAAGGATTACAAGTCTTTAATTTTTCTGTTACCGAAGCTCCTGTAAATATTGAAGGCTTATTGGATGAAGTTGGAACTAATAAAGACGAGGTAGACCACTATATTCTTCACCAGGCCAACAAAATGATAAACGATTCTATTGCTAAGAAGCTTGGGCAGGAAAAGGATAAATTTCCATCTACCCTTTGGGATTACGGGAATACAGGCTCGGCCACAATTCCTTTAACCCTAACAGTAGAGTTAGGAAATGCGCTACAAAAAACACCAAAGCAATTGTTGTTATGTGGCTTTGGTGTAGGCGTGTCGTGGGGCAGTGCCTTAGTGCAAACCAATGGTTTGGTGTGCCCCCCCTTGATAGAAGTGGAATAATTCGCCATCTTGCATTAGCAAAGATCAACAACTCCTTTTGGCAGATATTCAGTATAGTATAGTAGTTCCCGTGTTTAATAGCGAGGAAACCGTGGAGGAATTGCTCGACCGTACCTTTGCTGTTTTCAAGAATTTGGAGAAGACCTGCCAGATGGTTTTTGTGGACGATAACAGCCAAGACAATAGTTGGAAAGTGCTTTGCAAACTTCGTGATAAGCATGAAGGAAAAGTAAAGGCTATAAGGCTGAACAAGAATTTTGGTCAGCAGGCAGCAACCTTATGCGGGCTGCATCACGCCGATGGTCAGCAGTCAATAACAATTGACGATGACTTGCAGATACCACCTGAAGAGATACCCAAATTAATAGATGCCTACGATTACTGGGAGCCAGATATTGTATATGGTCGCTTTCCAAAAAAGAAGCATGACTTTGTGCGGAACTTTGGAAGCTGGGCTATCAACGGATTTTTGAAACTCTTTGGCACTTCCAGCGGAAACGCCTCTTCTTTTAGGTTGCTGAAGACAAATATTGCTAAGGGCCTACAGCCTGTTCAGCAACGCTTTTTCTCGCTAGATGAGATATTGAGTTGGCAAACCAGCCGCACAAGCGTTGTAGAAGTGGAACACGAGGCTAGAGGTAACGGCGAGTCGGGCTATTCTTTTTTTAAGCTGGCATTCATGTCGTTGAACTACATTATCAATTACACGGTAGTGCCGCTTCGTATTATGACCTATACTGGGCTTCTTTCGGGACTTATTTTCTTCTTTATTGGTGGAAAGTATGTTTATGACAAATTGTACCAAGAAGTAGAGCTAGGTTTTACCTCAATTATAGTGGCCATTTTTTTCTCTGCTAGTTTGATATTATTTTGTTTGGGAATTATAGGCGAGTACATTAGCCGCATTTATTACAAACAAGGGATGTCGCAGGTATATGTTATCCGTGACAAGCAAGAATGATCATTCGCAAATACGGTATTGAACTTCGTCAGTTATCGCTTGATAGTATTGAGCTACTCCGCCAATGGCGAAATGCCGACCGTATCCGTTGCTTTATGGAGTATAAAGAGGTGATAAGTGGCGAGCAACAATTGACTTGGTTTAATGCTTTAGACCCTAAAACAGACTTCTACTTCATCATCCATTATAATGATCAACCCATTGGGATGATCCACACTTCAGGAATAAACTGGAGTGCCAAAACCGCCAACGCAGGTCTTTTCATTTATGAAGAGGCTTTTATGGGCAGTAGTGTACCCGTGTTCGCATCGCTTACAATGGTAGATGTGTTTTTTGAGGTGCTGGGTTTAGAAAAGTACTATGCCAAAGTTTCTGCTGATAACAAGGTGGCGATGGACTATAATAAGAGCTTAGGCTTCGAAGTGGTAGAGGGTTCAGCACATAATGGTTTTCTTAAGCTTGAATTGACCAAAGAGGGTTATGTTATTAAAAGCAAAAAATGGCACGAACTGGCCAAGGGTGTAGCAGTAGATACTGGTGAGCTAAGTATTTCTTCAGAACGAAAAGAAGTGTTGGACAGCCTCACACATATAGATATGAGCAGCTCATTTTCAATTACAGAAAGGACTATTGCTTATCGCGAGTAATACTGAAACGAATTTCTTCCCATAAGCGGAGGAGCTTGTTCTTCTTTCCTTTTGCTTCTAATTCCATACTCCACCAACTTAATATACTAGGGTTGAGCGCACGTTTAAGCGTCCGTTTCCAAAATGGATATTTAGCGTAGGGTAATTTGTCTGCAGTAAGTAGAGGGCTTAGTTTTTCTTTAATGGCTAGAAAGGCCTTCTTGTTGTGTTGATGATATTCTGCTAACCGTTCAGGCATTACCTCCATACCAATGTGCGTGGTCAATCGCTTTCTGGTGATCAACTCGTAGTTTTCCGCCAGGGCAAAAATGTTGTGTGCCAAGGTCACCCCTACAAATGGTACTCCAACACAAACACCTTCCAAATGCATTTGTGGTATTAACGAACGCTTAAATACGAAGCAGTCGAATCCAGGATGTGGTTTTCCTTCGGTAGCTAGTGCTTCTTCTAAAGTTCCTTCTAGGTGTTTTTTAGGTATTCGTTTTCGGTTGATAAGCAATGCATCATGACCTTTTTCGAGCAATTCATCCACCACTTTATAGAAATAAGGCTGAATTAAAATATCCATGTTGCTGAAAATGAGATATTCAGAGGTGGAATTTTGGTAGGCAATGTCTAATACATCATTCAGTAATACATATGGTTGCTGCACTTGAAATGTAGCAACACCCGAAACGTATCTATCTATCTTTTTTTGATGCGCGAATTCATCAGGAATGATCACATCTTCATCAACATGCGAGATAGCGGTTAACTCAATAGTAATAGGGTTTTTACCAAGGTATTCCTTTGCAGAAACTAAACTACTGAATAGCCAATCTCTTTCCTTCTTTTCTACTTCAGAAGAAATGGAGTATGGGTTGATAATGTGCGTATAAGTTCTCAGAATGGATGAATGTTAGTAATTCAGGCTTGGAAAATAAACAAAGTTTTTGTGCAAAAAATTAAGCTGTGTATTGCCTTAAGTGCTATATTGAGGAACATTTTAGTGAAAAAGCAGTATAAACGTATGGTTTTTATGAGTGTACGTTTTTTAAAGACTTGCGTTTGATATTGAAATGTAATAGCTTTAACTCGTTAAACTCAAATGAAAACTAATAACCCGCGAATGGTTGAACATCTACTCTCGAACTCAAGCATACTAAATTTCTCTTTAGTACCATGTGGTTTCGCATGGCTTGATGTATAATGTAGCGTTCACTTTCCGGGGTTAAGAATATATTGGCCCGAGCAGAAATGCTTGGAAAAAAATAGCTTATGAACCCGACATCTAATTTTCTTCGTCACTTACGTTTATCGTTGCTGTTCGCATTTTTTGCGGCATTTCTTTTTGCGCCGACGAATGTGAATGCACAGTGTGCCAATGATAATAACGAGTGGCCAAACTCTACTAACTTTTCACCTGGTTGTGGTTCATACGCAACCACTTTCCAAGGGCCGGGAACGTATCGCCGTTTAGCCGTTACAAGTGGTTTGCAGTATACTGCTTGTGTAGCAAGCTCTCCATTCGGAACAGCGCGTATTACAATTCGTGACGATGGTGGTGGTACTGTTATTGGCCACAACAATAACTGTGTAACTTTTACAGCAACCTACACGGGTTATGTGCGGGCTTTAATAGATTATAGTGACTGTAGAGATTGTACCCCTATCTGGTCTAGTGGTGGTTCATTAAACCCATGTCCTATTACTAGTGGTTCTAACGCTTCATCGGCAACTCTTCAATACCGAGAAAATCTTGGACCAACGCCGGGTACTCCTACAGCAAATCAAACTACTATTTGTTCTGGCGGAAATGCAACATGGACTCGCAATGGGTCTCCTGGAACAGGGTATACATGGTATTGGCAAACTAGCAGTTCAGCTACCAGTACTTCAAATTCAAATTCAACTATTACAGCGATCGGTTTAAGTTCTACAAGAACTTATTATAGCAGACCGCGTAGCTCCACAGGCTGCTGGGCTACTGCTAGTGGCGGAAGAACCGTTACAGTAACAGCTGACCCAACAGCACCAACCATTACTAGAAACCCAAATGTGAATACTGTATGTACAGGGCAAACATTGGGTGTAAATGCATCAGGTGGCTCTGGCGGTACGGGCACTTGTTATAATGAGTATCGTTTTACTGTAAATGGTGGTTCAAGTTGGTCTTTTCAGGGCACACAAACCAGTACGGGCTGGGGAAGCACCCCACCTACGGGATTGTTGCCAAGTGGAATAGGTACCGCTAGAGTTCGAGTTCAATCTAGAAGAATTTGTTCTGGAGAAGGGTGTGATACCCCTGTAAACGAGGTTGATTGGGATGTAGTGGACGACCCTACCCCAACACTTGCGATAACAAGCAGCCCTGAATGTCAAAACTTAAACCAAGCCACTATTACAGCTACAATTGCTGGTGGTACGGGCACATTCACTTATACTTTCCAAAGCTCGCCTACAGGCTTGGTGGGTTCATGGACTACCGTGAACACTCAAATAACAACCAACACTACTCAGGCCTATACAACCCCTTCGCTTACTGCATCTACTTACTATCAAGTAATAGTAACAGCATCAGCTAATGGTTGTGATGACCCTACTTCGAATTCAGTATTCGTTGAGTTGCCAAATGGCCCTTCTATTCCAGGTGGAAATACTGTAGTAAACTGTGGTATATATGTACTTGGGGCAAATCCTGATGCAGGTACCGGTGGTACTACTAGTCGCTTTTATGATGGTATTCCGCCGTCTGCCGGCGGTTCAGGAACATTGCTAAGTACGGGTACAGCATATACTGTTTTCACTGATGATATATTCTACATTACTTCTTACAATGCAACCACAGAGTGTGAGAGTTCGCAATATGAAGTAGTAGATGTAACTATTGCCCCTACATTCACACTTGTAATAGCTAACAACAACAGTGTTGCTTACGGTGCGTTTGGTGTAAGTTGCGATGGTTCTTCAGATGGTTCCATAACTGCAGTTCCTGCAAGTGGAACAGCTCCATATACATTTGCTTGGAGTAACGGTGCTAACTCAACAGGAACTACTTCTACACTAAATACCTTAACAGCAGGTGTTTATACTGTTGATGTAGTTGATGCTTTAGGCTGTTCAAATTCAGCAAGTATCTTCTTATCTGAGCCAGATCCGTTAGAGGTTTCTTCAGTTTTATCTACATCAACTAATGGTGGTTTTAACTTAGACTGTGCTGGTGATAACGATGGTACAATTAATATTACCACTTCTGGTGGTAGAAGCTCATACACTTATGACTGGGCAGACATTGCTGGAACGAGCAATACAGAAGACAGAACTGCTCTTTCTGCTGGTACTTATACTGTTACCATAACAGACGCTAACAACTGTACGCTAGTGGAATCAATTACTTTGATAGAGCCTGCTTCATTAACTGTAGGTGCAGCTATGGGTTACGATTGTGCTGCGGGTAACCCAGGTATTATTTCGGGTAGTGCTAGTGGTGGTGTAAGTCCATATACATATAGCTTGAATGGTGTTACCGTAAATGGTACTAACTCGTTTAGTGGATTAGCGAACTTGAGCAATCACTTTGTTAGAGTGACGGATGCAAACGGATGTACAGCAAATTCGACTACGCTTCAGGTAAATTATGTGCCTGGAACAAGTGTGGCAGATTGTGGATATATTTTCGCTTCGCCTGCAGGTGACCCTGCTACCAATGATGCAACGGCTGATTGTCCTGCTTCATTTGAAAGAGCATTTCAATTGCTTTCAGGCTCAAGAAGTCACATCATTTTACAAGAGGGTACTTACACGTTCACGTCTAGTTACTCTGTTCCTGCAAACAATTTTACACTTGATGGAGGATATGTTGATGTAGGTGGTGGTGTTTGGGTTAAGTCTAGCGGAACAGCCGATGCTTCAGTACTGCAATTCAACTCCGCTCTTGAAACACAATCGGTAACGTTTAACTCTGTTACGAAAAACGTTGGTTTTATTCGTGGATTGGTACTAAGCGGGCGCAGTGGGTTTAGTATAAAAGACATTACCGTAAACACTAGAAGCGCTGGTTCAAGTGAACGTTCTGGTATTAATAATACGGAGGGTGTAAGTAACTATGCCATATACATGAACGGGTGTAGTAGTTACGAATTTATTCGTGTTAGATCGAATGCGGGTAATGCTAGTAGCGGAAGAAATGGAAATGTTGGGGGCAATGGTTCTCAAGGTACTGATGCTCAATTAGGAAATAATATTATCGGAACTTGTTTTCAAGAAAACAACTCTGGTAACCACTCTCGATGCGATTGTAGTGGTTGGGTTAACTTATGTTTAGGTAACAGTTGTGGCGACGGAGGTTGTGCTGTACAAGGCCGCTTTGGTGGTCAATCTACCACTGGAGGTGGAGGTGGAGGCGGAGCCGCTAGGCTTCAAGGAGGCTCCACTAATTCTGGTACAGGTGGTGGCAGTGGCGGTAATGGTGGCCAAGGTGGCGCTGGAGCAAGTGGTGGTTTCTCAGCAAATCCGTTTGGTAGTTGTAGTGATAATAATGGTGGTGGAGCCAATGGCGGTTCATCAGGCGTAAGCGGTGGTGGATCTGGTGGTTCTGCAGGCTGTGGTGG
>CAYGTK010000168.1:640-9399 GCA_964352775.1 uncultured Chitinophagaceae bacterium | reverse complement strand
GCTTTAATACGGGTATTGTCAGTTACCTGCCCGTTCTCATCTAATGGAACGTTAAAATCTACACGAACGAGAACTCTTTTTCCTGAAAGTTCGACAGTATCGATTGCGGCCATTTGTCAGCTTAGTTGTTGAATGCGCAAAACTAGATCTTTTAGCCTATTTGCGTAACCAAATTCATTATCGTACCACGAAGTTATTCGCACAAAGTTACCATGAGCCTGCGTTAGGCCAGCATCAAAAATGCTAGAATGTGTGTTTCCGATAATATCGCTGGAAACTAGTTCTTCCGTGCAATATTCTACAATCCCCTTATAGGCTCCTTCGGCTGCTGTTTTGAAAGCGGCATTCACTTCTTCTACTGTAACCTCTTTTTTCACTAAAGCCGTTACCTCAGTAAGCGACCCATCTATTACGGGAACTCGGATAGCTGAGGCGAATACTTTTCCATCTACCCCGTCCATTACCGTTTTAAGGGCTTTAGCGGCGTTGGTGGTGGTTGGTACTATGTTTTGTGCAGCTGCACGTGCACGACGAAGGTCGCGGTGCGGTGCATCGTGAATATTCTGATCGGCTGTGTAGGCATGTACGGTTGTAACGTAGGCTTTATCCAACCCGAAATTTTTCTCTAACAATTGGATCATTGGCGCCAAACAGTTTGTGGTGCATGATGCGTTGGAGATAATGGTATCAGTAGCTGTAAGTTTTTCGCTATTCACTCCTAATACTATAGTGGGAATATCACCTTTCGCGGGTGCAGAAATCAATACTTTTTTTGCTCCAGCAGTTAAGTGCTTCTCAGCAAGTTCCTTTGTTCGGAATCGTCCTGTACATTCTACAACTATATCAACCCCTAAGTCACCCCAAGGTAATTGCTCAGGATCGGCGATGGCTGTGGCGTGAATGGTTTTTCCATTTACGGTTAAGTGACTGTCATCAGCGCTAACCTCACCCGGGTAGCGGCCGTGTACGGTATCGTACTTTAACAGGTGTGCAAGGGTAGGTTTATCGGTCAGGTCGTTGATGGCGACTACCTCCACACTGCTTTCTTCCATTAGCAATTTGAATGCTAATCGTCCTATTCTTCCAAATCCGTTTATTGCTACTTTCATGGGTATATCGTTTTATAAGTTCAACAAAGTTATAGTGTATGAGTTACACCGAAGTAACTTTTTAAATAAAATGATAGTTCACATTTGCAGATTAATTCGGAAAACGTATATCTTTGCATTCCATTACGGAAAATGGCCCGTTCGTCTAACGGCTAGGACGCCAGGTTTTCATCCTGGTAATAGGGGTTCGATTCCCCTACGGGCTACTTGAAAGGCTTCGCAAATTGCGAGGCCTTTTTTTTGTTGTTGGTCCTGATTATAATCTATAGTGGTTGAGGTTTTGATGCTAAGTCAAGACCGCTTTAATAGTAGGACTACACCTCCTGCATTCTAAAATGCTGCACCATCACCCTGATCTGGTGAATGAAGTTGCGGAGCCATTCTTTGGTTAGTGTTTCTTCGGTTATCTGTAGAAAGAAGTTCTCCTGTACTAACCCTAATATCATTTTGGCTAGGTGGTTTTGTTCTTGTAGGTCAATAGCTTCAGCCCAAATTGTTACTATACTATCGCCTACCATACCATCTACTTTTTGAACAGTAGCTTCAAATAGAGGCTCTTTTCTGTTTACGCGCAATTGACGATTGAAAAGGAGGTCTTGTTTATGTTCCAGTAAAACAGTTATCAGTTCGGGATCAAAGGAGGTGCAGTTGCGTTCTTTCTCTATCATAATACGCGCACATTCTAAATGATAAGCCAATAATGCTTCAATGAATATATCAATATCAGCAAAATGGTGGTAGAATGATGAGCGACTCTTGTCTAGCCCGCGTGCCAAGGTATCTACCTTTAAACTTGAAGGTCCTTCAATGGCAAATTGATGATAGCCAGCAAGTATCCAGGGGTGTTTACTATCTGATGTCATGTGTATTGCAAATTAACCAATAGTAATTAATAGATGATGGAGGGTCGCTTTTTTGTTCGTATTAGAACTTTATCTTCGTGATCTTGTTTAGGCAGTTACATAACAAAAACCATAAACTAATATCATGAGATCACTCAGTACTTTTCTTATCGTTTTATTTGGATTTGCGGCCATGGCGCAGATCAGCACTCCTCTACCTAGTCCAGCGGCAAGCGTAATGCAGGAGGTTGGATTGACCGATGTAACTATTGAATATTGTCGTCCAGGCGTGAAAGATCGTATGATCTTTGGCGATCTAGTGCCATTTGATAAACTTTGGCGCACAGGTGCTAATGGTAGAACGAAAATAACCGTTAGTAATGACTTGATGATAGCTGGAAAAAGAGTTCAGGCAGGTACATACTCCATTTTTTCTATACCAGGTGAAGAAGAGTGGACAATAATTATAAATAATGATGTGACAAGTTTTGTTGGTGCTTATGATGAAAGAGATGATCTATTCCGATTTAAAGTAAAGCCTACAGAAACTAGTGAAAAGGTAGAGCGCATGCAGTTCAGTTTTGTAAACATTACTGATGACGCTATGGAGATCCGCTTAGAATGGAACATGACCCGTATCAGCTTTATGGTAACTGCTAATGCAGATGAAACTATTGTTAAAGAGATTGAGAGCGCTATGGAAGGTATTAGCTATCGTACGTATTACGATGCCGCTATGTACTATCTTTCTACTGATCGGGACTTAGATAAAGCTTTAACATGGGTTGACAAAGCATTGGAAAAAAGAGAAACCTACTGGATGGTTCATGGTAAGGCTAAGATACAAGCCGCAATGGGCGAATATAAGGAGGCTATTAAAACTGCTGAGCGTTCTAAAGAACTTGCAAAGGAGTCAGAAAGTGAAAGCTATATGAAGTTGAACGATAAGGCAATTGCCAAGTGGAAGGATATGAAGTAAGCTAATTGTGTACAGTTACAAAAAAGCCCACTAGCTATTAGCTGGTGGGCTTTTTACTTAGTTAGAAATGCTATTATTCTACGCGGTTCAATCCGTCAAGCATATCCAATATTAGATTGTCTACGTCGCCTTGGTTAGGTAGCTCGCCCATAAGGCCGTACATGGCTGCGGTGCGTTTCGGTAATCCACCACCACCAACTTTACTGAGCCAATTCACCAAATTGGTCATCTGCTTCTCATTCAAGATCTTCGACATACCCTTAGTAAAAGTACGTGTAGCTCGCGCTGCTGTTTTATGGATACTAGCCTTCCAAGTTTTCTCTACGGCTTCTTCTAGGTCAAGTAAGAATTGGTCGATGTGTTCTACATTACCATGTGATATGGTAAAGTGAAGGCTATCTGGGTCTTGTTGTTTATCAATGTGCCAGCCTTTTAATCCAAGCTCATCGCCCAATCCGAAAATATCCATCTTTCGATGGGTACTTTTTATGGAAACTAGGCTCAACTCTGGGTCGCTTATTACGGCAATTCCTTTGTCCTCTAGGGAGGTTACTTTAGCCTTTACCTTTTCAGTGGCTTTCATCACCCCTTTGGCTATACGCATATAGCCTTCTTCTCCTAGATAATTCAGTATAGCCCATGCTGCTGCAATTGATCCGCCTGGCCTTGTACCAGAAACGGAAGGTGAAGCATAAATACCACCAGTCCATTCCGTGTATACAAAATATTGTTGCTTTCTTTTTTCTGAATTACGATAAAGCACACAAGAAGCACCTTTAGCAGCGTAACCATATTTGTGAAGATCCATAGACATGGAGCTAACTTGCGGCACACGGAAATCGAAAAGAGGTACTTTGTAACCTAAGCGTTCCACCCAAGGTAACATGTAACCACCTACGCAGGCATCAACGTGTAACCATAGGTCGTGCTTTTCAGCAACCTTGCCAAGGTCTGAAATAGGATCTACTACACCATGCGGATAGGCTGGTGCCGAACCCACTATCATAATGGTATTCTTGCTTACCTTTTTTTCCATGGCTTCTACATCGCAACGCATGTCGCTTTCACGAACGGGTACGTGATGTAGCTTTATACCAAAGTAGTTGGCTGCCTTATCAAAAGCGGGGTGAACTGACATAGGTACCACCATTTCTGGTTTCTTAATCCCCTTAAATCGTTCTCCGTAGTTTTTTGCTGCTTTTACCGCGCAAAGTATACTCTCCGTTCCGCCAGATGTCATATTGCCTACCGCTTCGCTATCGCCATTCATTAAGTCCGCAGACATGGAAACCACTTCCGTCTCAAATTTCTTTAAGCTTAAAAAGGCCGTTGGGTTTAGTCCATTTTCAAAAAAGAAAGTGGTGTACGCCTTTTTTATCAAGGCCTCTATTTCTTCCCCTGGATAAAATACGAGGCTAAAAGTTTTTCCATCGCGCCATTTACGGTCGTTTTCGCGGGCTTTTTCCATCATCTCAAAAACTCGCTCTTGGGTCTTCTTTCGCTTAGGGAATTTTACTTTCTGTCCAGTCTCTTCTTGCTCTTTAATTGCCGCTTCTTTGGCCATAATAGGGTGGTTTTTCAAATAGGGGTTTAGTGGAAATATCGTTCGTAGAAAGATAAAGCATTTGTAGTGAATATCTTTTCTACCAGTTTTTTTGGTTTGTAGCCGAACCATAGCTCACGATGGTATTCGGTCTCTTCCAAATAGCGTACCATATCTACCTTCAATTCAGGAAATGCTGCTGCATTTGGGTAGGCATCTAAGTGAGTTATTGCACCATCAAAATCAGAGCCAATTGCTATGGAATCCCAGCCAGCTTTGTTGCCAACTGCCTTTGGTATTTGAAATATGTTTGACCATACCAAGCGTACCAATTCTTTCTTTTTCTTTTCGGGGTCTTTAGCTTTATCTATTCTGTTTTGAGCCAGCCCGCCACCTAGTACCAGTTTATCCATAATGGTGCCAACTAAGCCACCAGATTCGTGGATAATTCTGATTTCTTCGTTGGAGATGTTTAGGCTGAATTTCTGTAAGTACTGCTTTTTGCTTTTACCGTTTGAATCTTTGATGCGCATGGAGCTATCCAAATCCTTATACCCATTCATGCCCGTATGGCTGCAGATTACAGGTATTTTATCATCAGGATTTAGGTAATTATAATTCCGTACAAAGCCATAATACTCTTTACGAGCTTGAATGCTCATGTGCTTGGTGTCAATAATTATTCTATTGCCATTCTCGCGGCTTAACAGTTCTCTTAGCGCGTGCCTTCCAGCCTCTGTTAAGCCCTTGTCAAGCCCTTTGTTCTGATTAACTAAAGCGCCTACCGCTCCTTTAAAGCTTTTAGAATGACCACTTAGCTGATTCCAAAAATGATGTGCTAAGTTGATAGAGAAAGGCGGGTGCTCCCAGCTTTTCACCTTTTTAATATTCTTGGTAAGAAGCTCTTTTAATTCCTCTGTAGAAAGCTCCTCGCTAACTGGCGTACCACAACCTAGTAAGTGGCCACCTTCAATAGACATAATGATAGCCAATGTATCGGGTTCATTGTCCAACACTTGCTGTAGCTCACCGTAGTTATTTACAATTTTAGATTTATGCTGGCCGCAAGGGGATGCCCCTTGTCCATCGCGCAAAAATTCATATTCTTTAACTAATTCTTTAAAGTAGTAGTTCTTACTTTTTACAAGGTGCATGATTTTCTCTAGGCTAAAGCCTGTTATCATTTCAATCACTTCGTATCCACCTTTTCCTACCACAAGGCTGGTTAGGTTTCGCCAGTTAAGAAAGCCCATTTCCACTGGGGTTATACTTACCATAGCTACACGTACATTTCCCGCCATTAATGCAGAATAATCGCTTTGCGATTCTTTTAAAATGGCTTGCGATTGGCGGCGAACCAATCGGATCATGCCTTTATCTACACAATTGTGTTCAATACGATCCCATAGGGATGCTTTTGGATTTGGGTGGCCAGAATTATAGGCCTTGTAACTAGAGTGACAGTGAATGTCAACGGAAATAGATGTGCTACTCATTCAGCTTCGGGTTCCTTACAGGTTATAGTGTGCTGTGAAGCACTCTTTGTTATACCTTTAAATGTACAAGGATGTTTCTTGATGTAAAAAGTTAATACACAGACCGCTGCGAAAAATTAGCAATCGCCCATTAACATTCAATGAACGGAAATTGACTTAAATCAGCTCTTTTGCCGCTCTTCATATTGCTTTTTGGCTTTGCGCTGCAGTTTTTCTTGGTTTTTAGCCATTTTCAGTTTCCCGTTGTTAAACCAATTCGGGAACCAACGCTTCACTCTATGTAGCCATTTAGACTGCGACATTCCATAACAATATAGCTTACCCTTATCTATATCATTAAGAATGCTTTGTGCTACTTCTTCTGCGCCGTGCTTTGCTCCTTCCACCATCCATTTGGTCAACTCCAAACTCTCAGATGGCCCCCTGCTGTTTTTTGCTAAGTCGGTTCTAAAAAATAAAGGCATGGAAACACTTACCTGAATGCCATCTGATTCCACTTCCCCCCAAAGGCTTTCTGAAAAACCAAGCACTGCTGCCTTAGTAGAACTGTATGAGGTCATTCTAGGTGAGCAGGCATAGGCAGCTGCGCTTGCAGTATTCAATATTACACCGCTGCCTTGCTTTTTCATTTCGGGTAAAAAGAAATGGCAACCATGTATCACACCCATTTGGTTGATACTTATTATCCATTGCCAATCGGCTAAGCTGAGGTCGCTAAAGAAATTCCCATCGGGAACCCCCGCATTATTAACCAAAAGATCCATACCCCCTAAGTCGCTTAATGCTTGCTTAGCTACTTGTTCGTATTGCTCCGCATTAGCCACATCTAATTGGTAAGTGTAGATGTTTCCACCAATATCAGTTAACTCTTTCTTAGTAGTTGCAAAGTTATCTGTGTTCAGGTCTGCAATACCAATATTCCAACCATGTTTGGCTAGCTCTACACAAAGGGCCTTGCCTAATCCAGACACTCCCCCAGTTACAAAAGCTCGTCTTCTAGGGTGTTTTCGGTGTAAGTTGTCTAGGTTCATAGTTGTAGAATCTGTGCCTAAGATAGTAGCTTTTAGCGGCTAAAATACTGTCCGAACATTTTGTTAGGTGTTTGTAACATACCTGTTTCGAACTCGCCTCAAAATTCCCGATATTGTATTTTCACTTTACTATGAACTGTTAAATAGTAAGCTATGCGTATTACATTATCTATTTTATTGTTATGCCTAGGTTTGTCAACCATGATGGCTCAAGTACCTCAAGGGATTAGTTATCAGGCCATTGCTCGCGATGCTAATGGGGCGGTAATACCCACCCAACAGGTGCGCGTGCGGGTTAGTATTGTGGAGAATTCCTCGGCAGGGCCAGTTGAATACTCCGAATCTCACCTAGTAGCTACTAATGAGCTGGGATTATTTACGATGATAGTGGGGCAGGGAACCCCTATTGTTGGAACGTTTAGTACAGTTAATTGGGCTAACGGATTGAAGTGGCTAAAAGTAGAGCTTGATCTTACAGGTGGTACCAATTACCAAATAGTTGGTAGTACGCAGCTTTATTCGGTGCCTTATGCATTGTACGCTGGAAGCAGTGGTACGGCTGGTGACCCAAGTAGTACCAATGAGTTAATCACTAACATGGCTTATGATAGTACTAGTGGTGAATTTATTCTTACGGAAGCGGGTGATACTCGCACGGTTACTATTAGACAGGACGATGATGATCTTTCGAATAACTTGATTAATGACCTTATGGATGTAAACGCTGCTCCAGGAGCAGGTCAGGTGTTGAAATGGAATGGTACGGAATGGGAAGCCGCCAATGATAATACCCTTGCGGCTAATGTGCAGATTATAAACGACATTTTATACATCGGATCGGACACGTTGGACCTAACACCGTATTTAGATAACACAGACGACCAAAAACTAAGCTTCAATGCCAGTACAAGTGAGTTGATATTAGAAAATGGTGATACCGTAGATTTAAGTGCCTTAGGCGGGTCTTCTTATAACTTGACCTTCCAATTTGACAGTACAGCAAGCGAGTTATCTATAACTGATGGTGGGGGTGCTTTGACGGTAGATCTTTCTGGATTGGCCACTCAAACAGTTTTACAGAATGTCAGCTTCAATCCATTAACCAATGAACTCACTTTGGTAGATGATGCAAATACTTATGTAATTGACCTTTCTTCAATAGGAACGGATACAGATTCTACCAATGAATTGTTACAAAATGCTCAACTAGCAGGAAGTAACCTTGAACTAGTAGATGCTGGCGGAACGATAACGGTAGATTTAAGCAGTTTGATTGCTGACGCCGATGCTGATGCTACGAATGAGTTAAACCAAAGTGTCACGCTAAATGGAACGGTACTTCAATTGACAGATGGAGGCGGTACTTTAACTGTAGACCTTTCAGTACTAGTAGATGACGCCGATGCTGACCCAACAAATGAGTTGTTACAGAATGCAGTAATTAATGGTACTAACTTGGAATTGACCGATGCTGGAGGAACAACTTCAGTAGATGTAAGTAGCCTAGTAGATGATGCAGATGCGGACCCTACAAATGAATTAATACAGAATATAGAATTAAGAGTAGATACACTAGAATTGACCGATGCAGGTGGTACACGAATTGTAGATCTTTCTCCCTTAATTAATGATGCAGATGCTAACCCTACCAATGAGTTTCAAGACTTAACCCTAAATGGGCAAGACTTAAGCTTAACAAATAGTGGGGTAACGGTTACACTACCATCAGCAGGAGCTACAGGCCCAACCGGACCTACTG
>CAYGTK010000168.1:0-630 GCA_964352775.1 uncultured Chitinophagaceae bacterium | reverse complement strand
GGCCCCGCTGGCCCAGCAGGTGGCCCAGCAGGTCCTACTGGGGCAATGGGTATTCAAGGCCCTACTGGGCCAATGGGACTTACAGGTGCTGGTGTTGCCGGCCCAACAGGCCCTACCGGAGCTGCGGGAGTTGCAGGAGCAGCTGGTGTACAAGGAGCTACAGGCCCAACAGGAATAAGTGTTACCAATGCTAACCTTAATGGTAGCGGAGAGTTGATCATTACTTTCTCTAATGGTAGTGTAGTTAATGTTGGAGTGGTGATTGGCCCAACAGGCCCTACTGGAAGCGGTGGTGGAACGGGTGGTGCTACTGGCCCAACTGGTCCAATCGGCCCCACAGGACCAGGTGGAGGAGCACCAGGTCCTACCGGACCTACTGGAGCAGCTGGCCCTACTGGTCCTCAAGGTATTCAAGGCTTAGTTGGTCCGACAGGACCCGGAGGTGGAGCAACTGGACCCACTGGCCCAACAGGAATGACAGGTGCACAAGGTCCAGCCGGAGCTAATGGAGCAGCTGGCCCAACAGGAGTGCAAGGCCCAATAGGATTAACTGGAGCAGCAGGAGCAAACGGAGCCACAGGTTCAACAGGAATGACAGGTGCACAGGGCCCAGCCGGAGCTAATGGAGCA
>CAYGTK010000167.1:0-9416 GCA_964352775.1 uncultured Chitinophagaceae bacterium | reverse complement strand
CAATAGGGCAGGGGGCGTGCGTTCCTCTAGGTCTAGCTTAACTTCTAGCGAGTGGCCTTGGCTGGCGCGTATCTGTTTACCATCGTCGCTAAAAGCAAAGCGTTTCTTTTCGTTGGTAGCCACCACTTCTTGCAACAGCTCTGGCGAAATTGGTTGATCATGTGCAGCGGCCTTTTCCAGTAGCTCCTCTACATTGGCCCAGCCGTTTTCATCTAATGTTAAGTCAATAGTTTCAGGCTTATGGCGCAGCAGTAAGCTCAGGAATTTACTGGTTTTAGTCAGTTGGTTTTTGCTGAAGGTGGGCATTGCGTTGCGTTTTAGGGTTTAAAGGTAATAGTTGTAGTTAAAATGATATTTATTATAATATGTGACAATGTACAAGAGGTCCTTTTTCTTCCTAACTTACTTTTCACATTAGTTTATTTATTATCTTATAGGCGATGCACGGAGTTCTATTAAAGCTGATCTTCTTAGTTATACTTCCTTGGCTTTTGGTCATGGTGTTCTATTGGAGTTGGAAGGCAGAGCGAACAGGGCAGAGTACATTTCGTTATATCATCTTTCAGTTACGCCCCTTTGCCTTGATAGGGGCTATGATATTTGCTAGTTGGTTCATTGTGAACCGTGCACTACCTCCCATAAAAACCAATGATATAAACAAGGTGAATTACCTGATACAGCGTGCGGGTAATAAAGAAATAAAAGCATGGGCCTATAGGCGGTTAATACTGGAAGAGGCAAGTGATGCTGCCCGATATTTCGACTACCTAGACCACATAAGCAGGTATCGTAACACCGAGGAAGAACTGTACAATAGAAGCTACCAGTTCATGGATTCACTAGCCAATAAAGATTTACCCGAGAAGGTATTGAGGGCTATGGCAATGGGGGAGGTTTATCGTAGCCATAAGGTGGGCAATGCTGATGCTGCTTTGATAGCACTGGATAAAATTTACGATCCCCAGGTACGGTGGATGAGCTATTTACGGGCTATTGTGCAACGAAACTTGGAAGACACTACTGGTACTATGGAATGCTATTCCACAGAGATAGAGCAGCATGGGTCTAGCGAAAGAGTGTATAACAGCTGGGCACTGCTGTTAGTAAAACGGAAGGAGAATGCTGCATTAGCAGAACTTTTAGCAATACCTGAAGTATGGCAGCACATCAGCTTCAGTATATCCTCTAGGTACTATATAACTTCTGGAAATTATTTGGGCTATGTGGTAACTAGTGTTTATTGGTTGGCGGGTGTGGCGGAGTGGAGCGATATTTTAGGAGCCTTATTTGTAACCCTGGTGTGGATATTTTACCTGTATCGGGCCGATGTTTTTGAGCGAGAATCGCTCTGGCATATAGCGTTCGTGCTTTTACTTAGTATGCTAATAACCCCCCTCACCCTATTACTTGGCGATATGGAAACAGTGTACCTAGGTTTAGATAAGAACGGTGAATTCTGGAACGACTTCATCTTCTGTGTGTTCAGCATCGGATTACGCGAAGAGATAATTAAGATAATTCCCTTTCTACTGCTCTTACGCTTTACCAAGGCCGTTAACGAGCCCTTCGATTATATATTGTACGCATCAGTATCGGCTTTGGGTTTCGCCTTTGTAGAGAATATGATATACTTCGAGCCGGGCAAGTTCAATATAATAGTAGGTAGGGCATTGATAAGCACAGTATCCCACATGTTCGATACTAGCATTATAGCTTATGCATTGGTATTAAATAAATACAAATGGGAAGGTAAATACCCCAATTGGCTTGTGTTTTTAGGTGGGTTATTAGTAGCATCATTAGCGCATGGTTTTTACGACTTATGGTTAATAAATGAATGGGCAAAACAATACTTCCTCATCACCTTTGTGTTTTATGTGTTTTCCATCAGTGCTTGGTTTACCTTCAAAAGCAATGCCCTTAGTAATAGTGACTTTTTCCAACGAGATGCAGACCTACAAGAAGGCTTCTTACGGCGTATTTTAGTAGTTGGCTTTTCAGCGGCTGTTTGTTTGGAGTATATTATTTCGGGCTATCATTTTGGCGCTGAAATAACAAATGAATATGGCTTATACGCTATTTATTTTGAAGTGCTCCTTATTGGCTTTTTAGCACTTAGGTTAACCCAATATGAACTGCGAGAAGGCAAGTGGCAATGGATCAGTTTTAGCTTTTCAGCCAGTAAAGAAAGAACAGCCTCGGGCGAAACAATTAAGCAAGACTGGACGGGTTGGAAAGTGCACATAGCCAACTATAAATACAATGAAACACTAAAGCCTTATTTACCTTGGAAGGGTGAGTTGGAGCGATTTTTGACCATCAACCACCAATCGGGCTGGCACTTGGTAAAGTTGGATAAACCGTTACCATTTGGCGAGGTGAACAAAGACTACATACTAGTGCAGCAAACCAATGCTGGTGGCGAAATAGTATTTGAAAAGCAGCTTATGCTAATAGCCTACTTAATAAAAGATATAGAAAGTGCCAAACAAGGCAGCCCACAGCCTAATAGCTTAGTAAAGCTAGGCTGGGTAATATTACATAGAGAGTATGAGGAGCAGATAAAGGAAGGCGCTAACCTTTCTTCTTCAGCTTAGCTAGCTTCTTCAATTTCTTCTTGGCCATTTTTACGTAACCATCGGCTTGATTAAGCTTAATGGTACGGGTCAGGTCTCTTTTGGCCTTTTTGTATTTGCCCAATGCTAAATAAGCACGGCCACGGTTAAGGGTAATAACACTTTCGTAGGGCTCTAGCAATAGGGCGATATTGTAATCGGCAATAGCTTTCTCGTAGTCCTTTAGCTCGAATTGATAACAGCGGCCTCTGTTAGTCAGCGTGTTGGAATCGTAGGGGTCTATCTGTAAGCTTTTAGTGTATTCGGCTACGGCTTTCTCTGGCTCATCTAGTGCTCGGTATACTCCACCAAGCTCATTGTGGGCCAAGCTCAATGTAGCGTCTAGGGTTAGTGCTTGGTTAAAGTCTGCTATACTTTCTTCGTAATTGCACAGTTCAAAATTTGCCACACCTCGTCTAAAATGGGCATAGCCATTATCGGGTAGCAGTGCTACTGCCTCGTTAGCAGCTACAAACGTTTCTTCTGGTAAAAAGCTTTCTTCATAAAAATGACTCAACAATTGATAGCCATAGCTATCAGGCTGCTCTTTCATTAATGGGGCCAGTTGCGCTATAGCGTCTTCATACCATTGCTGGTAGTACTTGCTGTAGTCTACCGTTTCCCATTCATCTAGGTATAGGTCTAGCGCAGCCTCGTAGTTGGAGGCTTTAAAGAACTCCTCTAAGGTTTCTAGTAATATTCTTTGCTTCTTCTTCATAGTGTGCTTACGGTTTATGGTGTAAAGATACAGGTAAGATGCTGAATGGTAGGTTATACTTATATTAGCGTATATGGCTATAGGTAAGGAAATGATCAAGAACTTGACTATAATGAAAAAGAGCGCATTATTGCTCTTCTTTTTTGCCATTTTATGGATGGTATTTGCACAAAATGATCTGCATGGTGTAAAGGTAGCCCTCACTCTTTTTCTATTGTTACAGGTGCTGGGTTTATACTTACTTAATGGTTTTTTGTGGGCGGCAATTGTTGAAGATGAACTACGTGAAAAGGTTGCACTTGTGATATGCATTTTAGTGCTCTTGTTTAATCTTTATGCTTTCGGGTCTTTCTTTGTTGCAACGGCTTAAATGGCACAAAAAATCCCCCATCCTTAATATCTATATGAATATCACTACGCCTTAATACGCAAGCACTTATAAGTGAATATGCGGCATTTTATCTAATTAGGTAAATTTTTCATTTGTTGTTGGTAGTCTTGTTTAAAACGCTAACTTTTTTTTTGTAATATTGTTAATACTACTACTAATTAAAAAAAAATCAGTGATCATGAAACGTATAGCCCTTTTACTTTTCGCATTGTTATGCTTTCTTTCTACAACTGTATTTGCACAGGCAGGTACCATTTCAGGAATTAGTGTTGGACCCAACGATACTTTATATATAGGCCAAACCTACCAAATAGAGGTGTATGGTTCGGGTACGCAATTTACCCTATGTTCTGGAGGCCCAAGCTTTGCTGGGTCGGGTTGCCTTTATGGCCCCTACAGTGCTTTTATTGATGGATTATCAGGCTTCGACCTTCAAATAGTAAATGATACGGTGGCCATATTCACCTTTAATATGTCAAGGGGTAATTTAATACCAGGGCCAGCTACTGTAGGAGTGGCCTTGTATTTTGATGTGGGCCCTGTTCCTGTAGATCGTTTTGATTTCCCTGTGTTTATTAAAGACAATGACCTAACAGGGGTGAACCAATACTTTGATAATGGTGAAATTATAGTAGAGGTTACTGGTCAAAACATGTTTTTCACCCAAATTACGCATCAAGCTAAGTTGCTATATTCTAACGGAGATGAAAGCTTCTATACTGGTATACAAAACGATGTAGGTAACCCTCAACTAGGCCAGCCAAGCATTATTTTGAACGATGATGTAATGCAGATTCGCTTTTTTGGTGATGTAATGCCTGATGTTACCTGTGGCCTATCAGCCACTTTGGAAATGAACACTACTTATGGCACCTACTTTAGCCCAAGCTTTACCATAGGCGATTGCCCAAGCATAGCTAGTAATACGAACGACTTGGTAACTGGCCAGCAGATAATAGAACTTACTGGCCAGAATACACACTTTACACAGGGTACTATTGTGGCTAAGCTATCTAGCTCAGGTTCAACTAGAGACCTTTACCGAGTAGCTACCCAAGTGGTGAACGATACCTTTATGCGCGCCATTTTTGAATACTACCCTGACAATATACCCTCTAGTGGAGGACCTACGCCTAGTTGCGAGAATATGGAATTGGTCATTTACAGGCCTTTTGGTTCTTTTGCAGCAGCTCAGTTTAACGATGCCTGCTACGATGTAGTTGGGGTTACGCCAGACTTTGGCTATCGCGACCAGCCTGTTAGCATTGCTATTTCAGGAACTAACATTGGCTTTACCGAAGTAACACAAGTGAGTGACCCAGTTTACAGTATGCGACTACGTGGACCACAAGGGGCTAACTTTGTAGCTGATTCTGTTACCGCTAATGGTAATGTAAGCACCGGACATTTCAATATCCCATTTTTTGCTCCGTGCGGTTTTTACGAACTGTATTACACGGCAGGCAACAATAATTTCGGTCTTTTTGGTGGTGGTAGCGGAAGTAATTACATCGACTCTTTCTTGGTAGACTGTGGTGTGAACCTGCGCGGTAATGTATATCGCGATCTTAATGGTAATGGAAGTAAAGATGCCAACGAGCCTAATGTGCGCGGTAATTTAATAACTGCCCTACCGGCTACAGAATTTGCTACCACAAATATAAATGGTAATTACTTTTTAAACACCCCACCAGGAACTTATGATGTAGAGGCCCAACCATTAAAATACCACGTATTTACACAGCCTAGTGCGCCTTACAATATCAACTTAGCATTTGGTACAGTAATAGACACGCTTGATTTTGGTATGTACTTGCCCGATAGTATTCAAGATGTTGGTATTAGTTTAACCACCAATGGTTATGCTAATAACACTACGCACAACTTGTACCTGAACTATACTAACTACGGTAGCGATGCTGCCAATGTAGTCATCAGTTTAGAGCTTGATGCGAACATTACTTTTAATAACAGTACTGCCCCTGTTGATTCTGTAGTTGGTAACACCATTTACTGGAGTTTAGACACCTTGAAGTCGATAGAGTCAGTAATGATACAGAATAGCATTACGGTAGACCTGGTTCCTTTTGGTACAGTGGTAACTAATACCGCTGAGATAAGCAGCGATATAGCTGATATTGATCTGTTAAACAACATTGATATAGATGCTGATAGTGTGCGTGCCGCATACGACCCTAATGATAAGCAGGTGAAACCTAACAGAGCGGGAGAGGAGAACCTTACCCTTTTTGAAGAAGACTTGGTGTATACCGTTCGCTTTCAGAATACAGGTGACTTCACCGCCTTTTTTGTTCGTATTGAAGATACATTGGATAGCTACTTAGACTATACCAGCATGCGCATATTAGCACAGAGCCATCCGCTAGAGTATTCACTTGATGCTAATGGTGCTTTGGTATTCTATTTTAACAACATTATGCTTCCCGATAGCGGAACCGATGAGCCAGGCAGCCACGGTTTTGTGAAATTCAGTATTTCGCCGGTAGACAGCTTGGCTGAGAATACCGAGATATTTAACGATGCTAGTATCTACTTCGATCTTAATCCACCTATTTTAACCAACATGGTTACCAGCACTATGGTGAGCGAGCTTCCGATAGACACAACTACGGGACCAATAGATACCACCAGCATCCGCAACTATGGTGATAATGCGGGCATAAAGGTATACCCTAATCCGTTTAAAAATAGAACGCTAATTGAGTTCCATAACCCCGATAACGAACCAGTAAACTTCCGCCTAATAGATTTGAGTGGTAAGGTAGTGCTAGAGCGTAAAGGCCTAAAAGGTAACCGCCTACTATTGAACCGAGGCGAGCTGACCACAGGAGTATACTTTGCAGAAGTTAGAGGCAGTAACGTGCAGCGGGCTAAGCTGCTGATAGAGTGATTTTTAATATCTTGATACGGTATGCAAAGTTCTATATATAACGACCAAAAAAACAGAATTGATGAAACGTATAGCCCTTTTACTTTTCGCATTGTTATGCTTTCTTTCTACAACTGTATTTGCCCAAACGGGTACCATAACTGGTATTAGCCTTGCACCAAACGATACGCTTATTACCTCACAAGTGTATACTGTTCAAGTGTATGGTAACAACACCCAGTTCACCATTTGCCAAGGTGGAAGCTCAACTTACGGAACGGGCTGTGTTCCAAGTATAGCGTATGCTTATGTTCGAGGTAACGGCGGGATGGCCGCCACAGGGTTAACGGTAATAAACGACACATTGCTTGAACTTACCTTTCCAATTGGGCGCTCCTACATTGAAGAAGGGGCTGCAGAAATCGGCATAGTAATTCGGGATGATAATAGCGTAGCGGGGTTAATTGCGTACGATTTCCCTGTGTATATTAAAGAGGGTAAAATACTATCCGTAGATCAATATTATGATGGTACCGATTTAGTGCTTGAAGTAACGGGTGAAAACATGTTTTTTACCCAAACCACACATAATGCTGGTTTTGGCACTCATCCTGGTAGTGGTTACGGAGTTTCTGGTGTTCAGTCGGTAAATTCAATTCCAGGGATAAATGTTGGAAGTCAACCCACTACCTTCATCAGTGATGATGTAATTCAAATACGCCATCATGGTTCTATAGGTGATGTTCAGGAGTTTTGTGGAGATACCTTATACTTAGATTTACTTACCACATTTGGACTTTGGACAAGTCCACCATTTGTATTTGACGAATGTAGAGAGCTATCGGCCAATATTAGTGCTTTAAAATTTGGCGAGCAACTATTCCAAATTACAGGTAATAATACCAAATTTACTCAGGGCACAATTACTCTTACCGGCGAATCGCTAGGTGGTGTAGGTTATCAAGTAATTAACGATACATTGATGGATGTGTATGTGCATCATATACCACGAACTGCAACTTGTGATGAAGGGGTTGCCTTAACGCTTAACAGAGCATATGGTGGTAATAAAATAACCATACCATCTGATTGCTTTGGAGTGGTAGGTGCCACACCAGATTTTAGTTATCGCAACCAAACGGTAGACATTACCGTAGCCGGAATCAATGTAAATTATCAAGCTATAACTTCAACGGTACAGTCGGTTAGTCCATCCAATGTACGATTGGTTAGGCGTAGCACAGGTACATTACTAAATGCGGTAAACATAGCTTCGCCCAACTCTAGTACCGTTGTAGGTACTTTTGATTTACCTGCTGTTCAGCCTTGCGAGGTGTACGATTTACAATTGAGTTACAGCGTTATCGATTCTCCAAATGTGCGCACGGCTCGTGCTATTGTTGATAGTTTTGAGGTGCGCTGCCCAGCAAGCATTAGCGGTAATGTATGGTACGATGTTAATGGTAACGGACTTAAAGATGCTAATGATATGGGCCGTAGCGGGATAATAGTTAGTGCCCCACCATCGCCATTTTTAAATGTTACCAACCCAAATGGTAATTATTACTTGGGGATGAATACGGGTTCATTTGCAGTAGAGGCGCAGTTACCTAAATACCATGTGCAAACCTATCCTACCAATCCATATAACATCAATTTGGCTTTAGGTAATGCAATTGATACGTTAGATTTTGGTATCTACTTACCCGATACTATTACCGACGTTGGCATAAACTTAACCAGCACACAATTTGCCAACAACTCTCCACTTTATATTGGGATTAACCTGATTAACTATGGGGCTATGCGAACCGATGTAGGTGTTTCTATAGAAATGGATTCTTCTACTGATTTGTCCGTTTTAAATACGTCAACGGTAATAGATACTATAATTGGCAGCACCATTTACTTTACGGTGGATACCCTTCCGCTTTTAGGACGAAAAAGTATAAGAATAGCTACTGCAATGAAACTAGTGCCATTTGGAACAATGGCCACTTATTCAGCCGAGCTCGCACCTATAGCAGGAGACTTAGATACTACCGATAACAAGTATACCCTTACTGACTCTATTTTAGCTGCCTACGACCCTAACGATAAACTGACCAAGCCCAACAGGATGGGCGAGGAGAACTATACCCTATTTGAAGAGGAATTGGAGTACACCGTCCGCTTTCAAAATACGGGCGACTTCATGGCCTTTTTTGTTAGAATAGAGGATACGTTAGATGCCAAATTAAACTGGACCAGTTTAGAAATATTGGCCCACAGCCACCCTATGGAATATACCTTAGATACTAGCGGAGCGCTAATTTTCTACTTTAACAACATAATGCTGCCCGATAGCGGCACCGATGAACCTGGTAGCCATGGTTTCGTAAAGTATCTTATACAGCCTTTAGATAGCTTGGATGAAAACACCGAGATAAACAACACGGCCCACATCTATTTCGATTTGAATGAGGCCGTAGTAACCAATACCACGGTGAACACCTTTGTGAGCGTGCTGCCAATAGACACTACAACAGGTCCAATAGATACCACCAGCATCCGCAACTATGGAGCCAATGCGGGTATAAAGGTTTACCCTAACCCATTCAGCGACAGAACGGTGATAGAGTTTCACAACCCCGATAACGAACCAGTAACCTTCCGCCTAATAGACTTGAGCGGTAAGGTTGTGCTAGAGCGTAAAGGCCTAAAAGGTAACCGCCTACTATTGAACCGAGGCGAGCTGACCACAGGAGTATACTTTGCAGAAGTTAGAGGCAGTAACGTGCAGCGGGCTAAGCTGCTGATAGA
>CAYGTK010000166.1:0-9431 GCA_964352775.1 uncultured Chitinophagaceae bacterium | reverse complement strand
TAGTCGCCGTACGCAAGAGTTGCAACAAGAATTTCAGCAAGCCCGCTTTGGTGGGGATATGAACGAATTGCAGCGCATCCAAATGGAATTTCAGCAGCAGAACCAGAAAAATATAACAGAGATAAAGTCATTTATCGATACCGTTAGCATTCCGCAAGTTGGCGTATTTGCTGCCAGCTTATTAAACCTAGACCAAGAAGCGGAATATCTGGAACCTAAGATTGCAGAATACAACGAGAAATTACCTAACTCTCCATTAGCTAAAAGCTTGGCAAAAAAGTTTGGTAAGTTAACACGCTTATCAATCGGTCGTACTGCACCTACATTTGCATTGAAAAGCCCTAAGGGACAAGAAATAGCCCTAAGCGATGTAAAGGGTGAAGTAATATTGATTGACTTCTGGGCATCGTGGTGTAAGCCATGCCGCCGCGAGAATCCGAACTTGGTGCGTACTTATGAAAGGTATAAAGACAGAGGGTTTGAAGTATACAGCGTATCGCTTGATAAAGACATGAGCCGCTGGGTAGCAGCTATTGCTCAAGACAACTTGACTTGGCCTTACCACGGTAGTAACCTAAAATCGTGGAACTGCCCAGTAGCTAAAGAGTACAATGTAAGCTCTATACCAGCTACTTTCTTAGTAGATAAGAATGGTAAGATACTTGCCAAAAACCTTCGTGGAGCTCAGCTAGACGCTAAGTTGTTGGAGATATTTGGGGCGTAGGTACTTTTAGCTCTTATGTGGCAGAAAATTAAAGACTTTATCACCGCTATCTTATTAGCTTTTGTATCAATAAGTGCATTTAAGGGAATGGTATTCGTTATAGTTGTGGTTAGTGTAATAGCATTTCAACTCATTTTTACTGGTTCAGATGTAGAAGGTACTTGGGTGAATTGCGCTACAGATTCTTGGGTCGCTGAAAGGTCGTTTACTGACCCACTGTTCACAAGTGCTGACACTTTGGTATTTGATGACTCAAAGAACATCACTTTCAAAAATAGAAGTGAGATATTATTATACAAGGTATCAGAGAATTATCTGTACGTTGAAAACAGTAAGTTCTCCATAGTTTGGGAGGATGAGAATTCATTCAGATTTGCTGATGACTATGCTGACTCCGCAATGCCTTTTTGTTTACAGAGGTTGTAACAAATACCACCATACTTTGAAAGAGGAAAACACCTTGAATCAAAGCTAGTTAAAGTACTGAAGAACACATTTGCATTTAGCAATTGTTTGTTTAAGCCTTAAGTTCTTTATTCACGATGTTTCTAAATCTGGTTGTGCTAATATAGTGGTCAGCCAGTAGCTTACCATCCTTAACTAGGCTAAACACCCCGTAAATAGAAGGCCCCTGTCTAGCTTCTTCAGCACTACTGTATTCAGTTATCTCTAAGGCAATTCCATTCTCTTCGGCTACCTGTATTATCTCTGGTAAGCATTTAGCGAACATGGGGCATTGGTGGGTGTAGAATAATTGCCAGCCCTTCACCTTTTGAAGTGTGTCTTCCCAAGGCATGAATTTGGGCGGTGTAGTCTTTTCAAAATTCAAGGCCATCAATTCATATCCTCCACTGGTATCTACTACTTTAAAACCGTGCTTTAAAAAGAGTTCTTTGGTGGCTATCCAAGGCTTCTCGCTAACAGCTATAGCTACGCCTTTCATTTTCAATTGTTTGGCCCGTGCTATCACTTCTTCTAGCAACCAAGTGCCCGCTCCTCCCCCACGTATATTTTTGGAATACACCCAAATACAATGGATGAATAAATAACCCTCTGCATCTACTGCTCGCCAAGCTTCATTCCCTGGCACACACTCTACCATACCAGCAAACTTGCCCTTCTCGTCAAGTAATAGCCTTAACTCCAAGCCTTCTTCCATTCGCTGTAATAGCCATTCGCGCTTGGTAGAATAGCCAGCGTGCTTATTATTGGTAATACAACCAACTCCAATGCTGTCAATATTATCTGATGTAATACGCACTATCTCCACATCACTAATTTAATTATTCCTAATAAGATGCAACGGATTTTGGTTATGCTTCGTCTATGTGGCAAACAACATCCCCATGAAACCAATACTATCCATCCTTATATTTCTCGTTATCTCAGTTAGTTCTTCTTATTCTCAAACAGTAAGTACACTGCTACCCGCAGGTAGTGTAATAGATGATGATATACTTGTACTGCCCGATAGATCACTACTTCTATCCGCCTTTGTTGCTGGACAGACCTATAGGTATTCTAATGGAATGAGTTCCATTTTTGCGGATACGCTATCTACCTCTAATGGTCTAGCATATGACAGCCAGGGGAATGTTTTCATCTGCGATTACAACACCAGGCGGATATTAAAAGTAGATACTACAGGTAAAAAAACGGTATTTAACAATGAGATAACCACCCCTAGTGGTTTAATAAAAATGCCTAATTCAGATACCTTAATAGCTACTTCAGCGGTAAGAAGAAGGCTATTTAAAATTGCCCCCGATGGCAGTTCGCAAGAGTATTTTTATGATGTGAAAATGGATGGCCCAGTTGGCTTGGCTTATGATACAGCCAATGTACTATACGTAGCCAATTTTAATCAACCTACAATTTATCGCGTTACCCCAAACGATACACTAAGCCTACTCTGCCGATTACCTGGAACAACCATAGGCTTTATCGCTCACCATAATGGCTGGTTATATGCTACGCTGTTCAACGAAAACCAGATATACAAGGTGAATATATCAACTGGCGACTACCAACTTTTAGCTGGAGATACGGCTGCGGGTTCAGTTGATGGCGCATTGGTAGATGCTAGATTTGATGGACCTAACGGCATTGCCCTTACCCCTAGCGGCGATACCATGTACATCACCGATTTTAATACCAAAAGCCTAAGAATGATAACTGGTTTGAATGCTAGTTTGCCCAGTACCTTAGAGGTGATAGACGATGGTATTAAGAACATTACCAGCTTTCCTAACCCAGCTAATACTAGCATTGAAGTAACAGTAGCTAACGATGACATTACTATGCATATCTTAAACCTGAACGGTAAGATCATTAAGCGCTACAACCTTGAAAACGGCACTACGAGTGTAGATATTACTGAGCTAGCGGTAGGTACTTACTTACAACAATTCACCAACACCAATGGAGAACAATACACTCAAAAGCTGCAAATAGTAAGATAGCCTAACCAACACTTGTTGAACTAGCTAAGCGCTTTATTGAGAAAGCCGTACTCTGGTTGAATATTATTGTAAACAAACGTGCTGATGATGATATTAGTAGTATGACAACAATACTACTATATGCTTTAGCGGGCGTGCTTACGTGGACTTTTATGGAATACATCATCCATCGATTTCTCGGGCACTCCAAGTCAAAAAAAGCACGAAATCCTTTTACGCTAGAGCATCGGCGGCATCATTCGGAGTTCAGCTATTTTGCCCCTGCCTTTAAAAAAGCTATTGCGGCTGCATTAGTATTAGGCTTTAGCACTTTACTTATAGGCTGGCCTTTGGGTTGGCTAAATGGTTTTGCGTATGCCTTAGGCCTGGCTGGTATGTATGGTTTTTATGAAGCATTACATTGGCGTTCGCACCAGTACGCCCCAATCAACTTTTACGGTCGCTGGGCGCGGAAGAATCACTTCTATCATCATTTTAAGAACCCTAGCCAGAACCATGGAGTTACCAGCCCAATTTGGGACTTTGTATTCGGCACTCATGCAGCCGTAAAACAGGTGGTAGTACCTAGCAGAAACACTCCCCTACCTTGGTTGATAGATCAACAAACTGGTGAGCTAAATTCTAGGTTTAGCGATGATTACAGAATTGCAGGAAAGCGTAAATAAGAAGAGTAGACTATTAAGAGTAGCTCTACTTTATTTTCAACTTAAAACCTTGATCGCTTAGCCATATTAAGGCTTCGGCATTCCCTTTAGCGTCATCAACAGGGTGATGGGTGTGGTTGGTTTTTCGGTGTTGTTTCCAGTTATAGAAAGGGTCGTTCATATAACCAGAGAACATGTCGCCAATTCGTCGCGATGACCAACCGAAAGGGTTCTCACCCATATAGGTATGGAAGTACCAATTTATCCACGAGGCATCAAATCCATTATTATCAGAAATAAGGATAGGCCTACCATTTCTGTTGTTCTCCTTAATCCAGATTGCAAAAGCCTCCATAGTTTCTTTAGGGTCAGGGAAGGTCTCGTGTTCTTCACGTGAAAAGCCTGATACCACCAAAGCATCATCCTCATAGCTTGGGCTGATAGGCTTCATTTGCCCATAAAAAGTCTTCTCCAAACTTCTTTCCAGCACCACCGCACCGAAACATACCATAGAGTGTGTACCCAGCAATGGTCCGTCACTTTCTATATCTACTACTATAAATCCCATTACCCTTGATTACAAATTAAATACTCGCCTCTTTAAAATTTTCTTCAAAAACCTGAAACCTAGCCCGAAGTCTTCTTAAAATCTCCTTTTGTCCTTTCTTTCCATTTATTAAGAATCCTATAAGAAAAACAAGGATAATAGTGATTCCCAAATATACTGGCACTAGAGTGTCGCCTGTAATAGATAGAATTAGCGTAAGTAGTGCCACAAAGAAGAAAACAAACAAATAGGTTAATATATCTCCATCATCAATAGAATACAGTCTTATGCTTGTTCTTTCGGCTAATAGTCTCTTAAAACTTACCATCAACTCTACTGATCCAGGTGGTCGATCATTCTCATCAAAAGGGTCTGGCACATAATCTAGCTTGCGAGTATAGGTAACCTTAAACAAGCTAGGTGTTTTCTTTTGAATACTCACCTCTCTCATTCCTTCTTGCATCAGTCCTTCAAAATATTGTATAAGTGCCTCGATTGGCACATCAAGAAGCATTTCTTCATCTACCCCTAATTGAAATTGCATCCCTATCTTTTTAAAAGTAGAAGATAGATTATTTTGTGTTGAATGTAGTCTAAGCTAAAACTAAGCTTCCACGGCAACCGCTTTGCGCGATTCTTCGTATTCCTTAACCATGGTAGCGATAACATCACCCACAGGGCGAATTTCTGTTACATACTCAATGGATGGACCTGCGCACCAAAGAGTTTGGTATGTAGCACTGAAGGCTGCCTTTTTTAGCGACTTCATACCACGGTAGAAGGTTAGCATTTTGGCGTACTTCTTAAGGGTGCGGTTCTTGTTAAGGAACTGCTCTAACCAAGTTTGCTCAGTACCTATCTTTTCTACGTAAGGTGTTTTGATGATGGTACATGGCGTTCCTGAAAGCTTGGTGGTCATCACGATGTCTTCTGCACCATAATCTACACAGGCTTGCTTGTATTCTTTCGATACAGGTGCTTCTGTGGTAGCAATGAATGGTGAACCAATAGAGGCTCCTACACCACCAAGATCTAAAATATCTTGCATTTGGCTACCATGCCCTACTCCACCAGCGGAGATAACAGGGATGTCTACCGTATTGCAAAGCAATGGTATCAATTCTTCTTTAGTCATAGGGCCAGCGTGACCACCAGCGCCAGAATTTACCGCTATTACAGCATCAGCACCAAGCTCTTCCACCTTCTTAGCAAAGCGAGCATCTACTACATCACAGAATACCAATACTCCATGACCTTTACAGGCATTAATAGTACTCTCTGGACTACCCAATGAGGTGATAATATAGTCCACCTTCATGTCAATACACGTCTTCAATTGCTCCTCTAGGCGGATGTTACTCTTATTGGTGATCAAGTTGATACCGATAGGTCCATCGCAGTTGTCGCGAATTTCTTGCAAAGCAGCACGAAACTCTTTGTCGGTCAAGTAGTTCAAAGCGGGTATTGCCCCAGTAGCTCCAGCCTTAATGGCCGCAATTACCATCGCTGCATTACTCACCAAAAACATGGGTGCTACAATGATGGGATACTTAATATTCAATAACCTAGTTAAAGGTGTTTCAATGGCTTGCATAACAGTAGTTTGTACAAATTTATAAAAGTGCTATCTAACCGTGTTAGATGTCGATGAAATTATGTTGATATTGAATAACTCAATGCATTTTTAAAAGAAGCGTAGGCCTCGCGATCTGACGGCAGCTGCGCAGCCACGAGCGTGGAGCGGTTCAGAGCGCTTGATTTTTTGGCTTCGTTTTTCATCAAGGAAAAAGGAAGAGGTAATCGAACAGAAAACTTAGAAAGCGCATGCCTATTAAAACCTATACACATGGTCTCAAGGAAAGGTCGCTACGATGCTAAGTACCAAATAGCTTAGTGAGATTACGCTGAGTAATACGGTCAGTCTCTACTATATCATCGGCTTTATCGTATATCTTTTTGCGCTGTTTCAATTGCTTCTTCAAAAATTCAGTAATCTCTTTATCGCTCTTACCTTTTAAGAGTGGTCTATCGCCACGGTTGTTCTTTAGTCGTTCTACCAATACATCCAGTGGAGTTTTTAGGTAGAAGGTGTGGCCTAGTTTGTTGATACGGTCCATGTTATCAAAGTAACACGGTGTGCCACCACCCATGGAAATCACAGTAGGCTTATCTAAGTCTAATTCGTGTAAATACTTACGCTCTAGTGTGCGGAAACGCTCCTCTCCTTCCTCGTCAAATATCTCGGGTATAGTTCTCCCTTCTTGCTCTTCAATGAATCTATCAAAATCAAGAAATGGCATATCTAAACGGATGGCGAGGCGCTCGCCCCAGTAGGTTTTACCGCTACCCATCAGTCCTATGAGAACTATGTTATCCATTAAGCATTACTAACGGTGATACGAGGGTCGAGCCAGGTATACATAATGTCTACTAAAATATTGATGAACACGAACAAGGCTGCCGTGAATAATACCGACCCCATCACCACAGGGAAATCGAAGTTGTTCAATGCTTTTACGGTTTCATTGCCTAGGCCATTATAACCCAAAATAGACTCTACAAAGTAAGCACCTGCCAGCAGCGAGGCGAACCAACCTGAAATAGAAGTAACTACAGGATTTAAAGCATTACGCAAAGCATGCTTATACAATACCTTAACAAAAGAAAGTCCCTTAGCGCGAGCCGTACGAATATAGTCTTGCGACAGCACATCCAACATACTACTGCGCGTTAGTTGGGTAATGATAGCCACTGGGCGAATACCCAAGGCAAGGCTGGGCAATATCAAGTTCTTCCAAACAATTCGGGTGCCATCTAGGTCTTCTACAAATAGAGACCCTGTAACATTCAAGCCAGTAATGTCGGTTAATAGCACACCAAATATGAAGGCTAATACTATACTGGAGAAATAACTTGGCATTGATATACCCACATTGGTAAGTGGCAAAATGATATTATCTGCCAGCTTGTTATGCTTTACTGCTGAAATGATACCTAGGATAATACCAAGTATGGTTGCAAATATGATAGAGGTGAAAGCCAATATCATAGTAGGCGGTATCTTATCTACCAATATCTCTGACACCAATCGGCGGCTTTGATATGATCGGCCTAGATAAGGCGTTTTCCAAGTTAAGGCCATGCCACCCAGGGGAATTAAAACAGTATAGTCCAGCCGTTCCTGTGCTTCTTCTGAATTCTCATGAATTGCTAGTGGACTGACTTCGCCAATGTATTTGAAGAAACGCTGGTAAGGTGGTAGATCTAAACCCAATTCTTTTTCAATAGCTTCTACAGAAGCCACGTCAGCACGTTGACCTAAAGTCAAGCGAGCAGAGTTGACAGGAACTACTTGGAATAGAATAAAGATGATGGCCATTGCTCCAAATAGGACCAAGAAACCATACAAACTCCGCTTCATGACAAAACTTATCACAGGCTATTTCATTAAGGTTTGCTCTACTTCTTCGTAAGTAGGTAAGTGCTTGTGATGCCATTTACCCAATACCGTTCCATCTTTCACCAACACCAAGCCTGGGCTTGCACGCACAATGGTTTTTAAGAAAGTAGCATCACCCGCATAAAAAGGATATGCCGCTTGCACATCGTGGCGGAACGCTTCTGTATCAGCCGTAGTGGCAGCGGTGAAACCATATACCATGTAGCCAGCTGCTTGGGCTTTTTCGGCTAATGGGTTTATTTGCTCCTTGAATGCTTTCTTATCTGTCTTCTCTAGATCGTAAGCTACTACCCAGAAATTGTAATCGGGGTTGTAAAGGATGTCGTCTTGCACCTGCTCGTCACCTTCGAATAATTGGAAGTTATCGATCTTGGGGGTTTTACCCTCTTTCACGACCTTATCTATCCGATCTTTGTAAGTCCAAGGTTTACTAGGTAGTTCTTTCGGATCGAATTCCTTTTCCTCTCCCGTTTCAGGATTGGTATAGATGTATATAAACTCAATTACAGGCCGATCTTCAGGCGCAACGGTCATCTGGTCTGGAACATTCTTACCTACTGCATATGGACGGAAATCGAACTGAGGAAGGTTGGTATAGAAATTACTGAAGCAATAGATCAAAAAGACAGCACCTGTAGAAGCAACTATTATAGTAGAGAAGAGCGTAGGGAATAGCTTTTCTATCTTGTCTCTGTTAAACATGATGATCAAGATCAACACCAAAAGCACCAAGTCTTTACTAAAGGTTACTATAGGCTCTAGTTTTAAGAAATCACCAAAACATCCACAGTCGGTTACATGACCCGTAACGGTGGTGTATCCTGTAAGGAAGGTGAAGAATACTATCATCAAGAACAGTAACCAAGTGGTCAGCTTCATGCGATAACCTAATATAAGTGCTACACCAAGCATTATTTCCAGCACTATCATGAATACGGCAAAGCTTAGTGTAAGTGGCTCTAAAAAGCCCATGCCGAACTCATTGAAGTAGTCCATCATTTTGTAGGCTGTTCCCAAAGGGTCAATAGCCTTTACAAAACCCGAAAAAATGAATAGTGAGCCTACAAAGTCTTGCACGTAGGCCACCCAAATGCGGGGCTGCGGAGCTAAAAAATAGCGCAGTGCGCCTAATATTCCTGCCGCAATGGCAATGTATAGTACTAAGTCGTAAATGGTCATGCTTCCTCTTCTAATTTTATCAATGCAAAAACGGAATAATTGATGATGTCCATATAATTAGCATCAGGTCCTTCAGAGATAATGGTCTTGCCTTGGTTGTCTTCTATCTGTTTCAAGCGTAATAACTTCATCAGTATCAAGTCTGTACAAGAGCTTATCCGCAGGTCTCTCCAAGCCTCACCATAATCGTGATTCTTTTTGATCAACAAGTTCTTTGAATTTGCCGTTTGCTTATCATACCCATCCATTGCTTCCTGGTATGTCAATTCAACAGCTTCACTATTATTAAGTTCCAGCTGTATCAACGCAATTATGCAGTAATTCAATATACCGATGTATTCCACATCCACTCCTTCATCTATCTTTCGCTCCGTATCACCCGTCATTTCTTCCAAGGTCTTAATGCGCTTGGCCT
>CAYGTK010000165.1:0-9487 GCA_964352775.1 uncultured Chitinophagaceae bacterium | reverse complement strand
TGACAGGCCGCAACAACTTATGGCGAATAGAAAGCATAAGCTATAAGAATTACAGCACCTCGTTCTCTGTAATGGCCTGTAACCCAGGCTACAGGTATCTAGAGAATTTGGAGATGCTAACGGGGCGTTTTATTAATGAAACCGATATTGATAAGAAAAATAAAGTGGCGGTGTTGGGAGTCATGGCAGTAGAGCAACTTTTTCAAGATGAAGACCCCATTGGAAAATACATTAATGTAAATCGTGTACCCTTTTTAGTGGTAGGTACCTTTGCTGATGCCGGTGGCGAGCGCGATCAACTGCGCTTGTATATGCCTATTTCTACGGCGCAAATGCTATATGGGCAGGCTAATTCCATTCAGCAAATATCAATGATAACCCCTGGTGGAGACTTAGAAACCTCTGCAGCTTTGGAAGCGGAGATCACCAAAATTTTAGCCGCTAAATATGATTTTGATCCTAACGATCCTCGCGCTGTTCGTATTTGGAATAGTTTAGAGAACTACGAGCAGTTCATGGGACTGTTCAAGGGTATAAAATTGTTTGTTTGGGGAGTTGGTATTCTTACCATCATCGCGGGTATTATAGGCGTGGGTAATATTATGTTGATCACCGTAAAAGAACGAACTAAAGAGATAGGCATTCGCAAGGCACTAGGCGCTAAGTCTATTTCTATAATAGCCATGATAATGCAAGAGTCGGTATTGATCACCTTAATATCAGGTTATATTGGTTTAGTGGTAGGCGTTGGCCTTTGGGCATTGGTAAATTATGCCCTTACAGAGTTTCAGGTAGAGTTGCCTTTTTTCAGAAACCCAGAGGTAGATTTTGGTACGGCAGTGTCGGCAGTAGTTATATTAGTAATTTCGGGGGCTATTGCAGGATTAATACCTGCAATTAGAGCTGCGAATGTTAACCCTATACAAGCAATAAGAGAAGAGTGAGTTTCCGCATCATAGATATTGACAAATGGCAGGAGATATTCGGCACCATATGGCGGAATAAGCTACGCACAGTGCTTACAGCATTGGGTGTGTTCTGGGGTATTGCTATGCTAGTAATACTATTAGGTTCGGGTAATGGATTGGAGAATGGGGTGAAGAGTATGTTCGGTGGTTTTGCCATTAACAGTATGTATGTGTGGCCTCAAAAAACTACCATGCCTTACCAAGGCTTACAACCGGGTAGATTCTACTCTTTTCGCAATGCCGATGTTTCTGCGGTAAAGCAATTGAATGAATTAGATGTGGTGTCGCCACGTATGCAGTTGGGAGGCTTCCAAAATGGGAACAACATCTCGCGAAAGAACAAGAGCGGTAACTATCAAGTAATGGGCGACTATCCCGATTTCTTGAAAATACAAGCGCTTAATATCACTAATGGGCGATTTTTAAACCCATTGGATATTAAGGACAGCAGAAAGGTATGTGTTATCGGTCAGCAAGTGTATAAAGAACTGTTTGAACCAGGCGAAGACCCAGTTGGAGATTACATTAAGATACAAGGTGTCTATTTCGGTATAGTGGGTATGTTCACCTCTATGAAAAAGGGGGATGAGGCAGATAGAGATGGGCAAACCATTTTCATTCCGTTCACCACTTTTCAGCAAGCATTTAATAGAGGCGATAGGTTCGATTGGTTTGCCATAACCACCGCTGACGGGGTAGATGCTGAAATGGCAGAGAAGAAAGTGAAGACCGTATTAGCTTCCCAACACAAGATAAACCCTGAGGATACACGTGCTATAGGAGCTTTTAACGCCCAAAAAGAGACTGATAAGTTCAATGGACTGTTCGCCGGTATCGGGGCCTTTATCTGGATAGTGGGGTTAGGAACTTTAATAGCTGGTGCTGTAGGAGTAAGTAACATTATGCTAATAGTAGTAAGCGAGCGAACCAAGGAAATAGGATTACGAAAAGCTCTTGGAGCTAAACCCATTGCCATTATATCCATGATAGTGCAGGAGTCAGTATTGCTAACCACTTTAGCGGGCTATTTTGGCTTGGTATTCGGTGTTGGAATTCTGGAAGGAGTGAATTACCTAATGGTGGAATACGACATGGAAAGCGCCTTTTTTAGCAATCCCGAAGTAGATTTTAGTGTAGCCGTTTGGGCTACTGTAGTATTGATAGTAGCCGGTGCCTTTGCAGGTTTTATGCCTGCCGTGCGCGCCGCAAGTATAAACCCAATTGAAGCATTACGCACAGAATAGATCACACAAAGCATTATGAAGAATATCGTTGGAATAGTAGTTGGTTTAGGAACATTGGCCCTATTCATTTATGTGGGGTACTTCTTGTATCAAAAGAACCAAGAAGACCCGATAGTGTATGAAACCACTAGCCCTTTTAAAGAAACCATCATCAAAAAAACGGTGGCTACAGGATCTATCAATCCTAGAAAAGAGATCATGATAAAGCCACAGATCTCAGGCATTATCGATAAGATATATGTAGAGGCTGGCGAGTATATTAAGAAGGGCGAATTAGTGGCCCGCATCAAGATCATTCCGGATGACCTTAACTTGAGCAATGCGCAAACTAATGTAGCGAAAGCAAAGATAGCTGTAGAGGAATCGCGTATTGAGAAAGAACGTAGAGAGAAGCTATTTACAGCAAAAGCTATTTCAGAAACGGAATACAACCAGTTCTTATACCAATTCAAACAACGCCTTGCTGACTTAGAGCAGGCAGAGAATAACCTACAGTTGATAAAAGATGGCGTATCAAAAGCGCAAACGCAGTCTACCACATTGGTGCGTGCCACTAACTCAGGTATGGTGCTAGATGTACCCGTGAAAGAAGGCGAGCAGGTAATACAGAGTAATAACTTTAACGATGGTACCACCATTGCATCAGTAGCTGACATGACCGACTTGATATTTGAAGGTAATGTAGACGAATCGGAAGTAGGAAAGATAAAAGAGAAGATGAACCTATTGATAAAAATAGGGGCTATTGAAGGCAAGTCGTACAATGCTTTGTTGGAATACATTTCACCGAAAGGAGAAGACGACCAAGGTACTATCCAATTTGAGATACGGGCAGCTATGAAACAACAAGAAGGGGAGACCACCGATTTCATTCGTGCGGGATACAGTGCCAATGCTGACATTATTCTACAACAAGCTGATAGCGTAGTAGCTATTAAAGAACGCGACCTATTGTTTGACGAAGATACCAAAGACCCCTACGTAGAAATAGAAACGGGAGAGCAAGAATTTGAGCGCCGCGACATCAAAACAGGCCTTAGTGATGGTATCAATGTACAGATACTAGATGGGCTAGTATTAGAGGATAAGTATAAGAAGCAGAACTAGGCAAATAGAAATTATTGCTATTTCTCTGGTATTCTGCTAACTTGTGTGGTTCAAAATACAGTTATTATGCGCTTTTTATTCTCTTCTATACTTGTAGCTATCACACTTGTTTCCAGCTTTACTGCTATGGCGCAAAAAGCCAACTCTGAGGCTGCATTTGCCGAGCAGATAGCCACGCTTACCACACAGATAGAAAGCAACCCTAATGATGCTCAATTGTACATTGAAAGAGCAAAGGCCGGTTTTAACTTAAACAGGGTGTATAAAGGGCAAACTTCTATAGATTACACGTACACCAGTGTGCTTGATGATGTAACTAAAGCTATTGAGATCTCTCCTGAAACTCCATTGTTCTATAGCATTCGTGCGTATTACAAAAAGCTTATCTCTAATAATTTAGAAGGTGCAGTTGAAGATATTGACCAAGCTATTTCACTAGACCCAGAAAATCCACAGTGGTATTATGAGCGTACTAACTACGTGAATATAATTGCTGCTTGTAAGGATTGGGAAAAATGTGCTAGCCTTGGCGATAAGCGTTGCCAAGATATTTTAGAGCAAGTGTGCGATCAAAAATTTGGGGAAGACGAGAACTAATTCTGTACTTAGTTCCAGCCTAAATAAGTAAGCCCGAATCCCGAAATACGTTTTCTTAAATTGTCGAAGCTTTCAATAGCATCGTCTTGTATTTCTAATACATTCCCGTCTTTCAAATAGAAAGATAGCTTTTGGCGACCGCCTCTGGTACGGTTCTTTCCACCGCTATAACCAGTTACATCGTTCAAGTTAACGTACTCTACCTTTCTTCTGAATAAGAAGTGACGAGCTATTATCTCATCATCCATAGAATAGTATACCGTGTTATTCAGTAAGTCACGGATGCTAAGTGCAAGCATACGTAAGGAAATAGTAGCAATAGCAAATACCACCACAAAAGCTAAAAAACCTAAGGAGTCCTTATCGTTCAAGAACAGAAATGCGGAATAGAAAAGAATTAGCGTTAATAGCGCCATAAAAGTGGCTTTCATGATGTTAGAAGCCAATCGTGTAGCGTTGGTTTTGTAAATAGTCTTGTTCATAATGGATGGTAATAAGTAGTGCTTAGTTGAAAGATAGGTAGATCTTATGGCCTTGTCAAGATTTACCGTCTTACTTTCTATACTAATTTGCTGAGGGGGTGGAATTTATCTTTTAATTGCGTTTTCTGGAAGTATTATATTGCTTTGTTCAAAGATATAGTACCGAAACGACGGTTGTTTTATGAGAATATTAAAATTTGGAGGCACTTCTGTAAAAGATGCCGACGCAATAAAAAGGGTAATTAGCATCGTTTCGCAACGCATTGCTAAGGAGCGATTGGGTGTAGTAGTATCAGCTATGGGTGGGGTTACCGATCAATTGATTGACGCTGCTACTTTTGCCCAAGTGAACGATAAAAGCTACCTGGAACGCTTTAAAACGGTAGAACGCCGTCACTTAGAAGCCGTTCAGGAATTGATAGCTCCAGAAAAGCAAGACCGGGTTACTGCCGAACTGAGAGCCACGCTTAATGTGTTAGAGAATATTCTACACGGTATCTATTTACTGCAAGAGATCACTCCGCGCAGTATGGATATGGTGTCTAGCTTTGGCGAACGCTTATCAGCCTACTTAATAAGTGAGGCTTTTCAAGCGGCAGGGGTAGATGCCCATTTTGTAGATTGTCGCCACATAATTAGAACTGACTCCATGTACGGTGGGGCCAAAGTAGATGCTGAGAAGACCTACGCTAATATTCAACAGCACTTTAAGGATAACAAGAATAGCCTACCCGTAATTACTGGATTTATTGCCAGCGATGCCAATGGCGTTATTACCACATTAGGTAGAGGAGGCTCAGACCTTACTGCATCTTTATTCGCAGCCGCATTAGATGCTGAACAGTTGGAGATATGGACCGATGTGGACGGCGTATTAAGTGCCGATCCGAGGATAGTGAACGATGCTGTATTGATAGAAGAATTGAGCTACGAAGAAGCTATGGAGCTATCGTACTTCGGGGCTAAGGTTATTTATCCGCCTACCATACAGCCTACTTATGCTAAGCAGATACCAATTGCTATAAAGAACACTTTTGCCCCAGAAGCAAAAGGAACTACTATAACAACCGATGCTAAACCCGGCGATCATGCCGTAAAGGGTGTGTCTACCATTGTAGATGTTTCTTTATTAACCATTTCTGGTAGTGGTATGGTTGGGGTAAAGGGAGTAGCGCAACGTTTGTTCGGGGTGCTGGCCCAAGCTGGTATCAATGTGATCATGATATCGCAAGCATCAAGCGAGCACACCATAAGTATAGCCATTCGCGATAAGCAGTTAGAAGCTGCACAGGTAGCCATTCAAGCAGAGTTCTTTTTAGAGCAAGAAAGCGGTTTGGTAAATGCCCTACAAGTACAACCAGGCATGACCATTCTCTCGGTAGTAGGGCAGAACATGAAAGGCCAAACGGGTATAAGCGGAACGCTATTTGGCACACTTGGTAAAAATGGCATCAACATTTACGCCATTGCCCAAGGCTCATCAGAATTGAACATATCAGTAGTAATAGAAGGACGCGTAGCCCGAAAAGCTACCAGCTTGATACACGAAGCTTTCTTCTTGGTTCCTGTAAAGGCCTTGCACGTATACTTAATAGGCACGGGGACGGTGAGCAAAGCGCTTATACAACAAGTAGCCACCAGAGCTGAAAAATTGAAGAACGATCTTTATATCGATATCAAGCTAGTGGGCATTACCAATTCCCGCAAAATGCTGGTAAAAGATGCAGGCCTTACTTGGAGCAATGCACTCGATACCTTGGATAGGGAAGGAGAGCAGGCCAGTTTAGAACAATACATAGCCAAGGCCAATGATTTGGATCTTCGGAACACTGTGTTCGTAGATTGCACGGCTAGCGAGATAGTTTCCTCGCATTATAGTACGGTACTTAACAGTAATTTCCATTTAGTAACGCCAAATAAGATAGCCAGTTCGGGACCATATGAAGGGTACAAAGAATTGAAGAATGCTTCGCTGAAACGTGGGGTGCGCTTCTTATTCGAAACCAATGTGGGTGCGGGATTACCCGTTATTAGTACCTTGAACGATTTAGTTAGAAGTGGTGATAAAGTCCACCGTATAGAGGCCATACTTTCGGGAACGATGAACTACTTGTTCAACACCGTTAGTGCCGATAATACCATAAGCACCGTAGTAAAAAGAGCTTTAGAAGATGGTTACACCGAGCCCGACCCACGAATAGACCTGAGCGGAAAAGACATGGCCCGAAAAATTGTGATACTAGCCCGCGAGGCTGGTCACCGTATAGAGTTAGATGATGTGGTTATTGACGCAATAGTACCATCTAACCTAATTGATACCGATTCTATGGACGATTTCTGGGAGCAATTGGAAGACTACAATACTGATTTTGAGAGCGAAAGAAGCAAGGTGGAAGCTCGTGACGAGATATACCGCGCCGTAGCCAGTTTTGAAGATGGAAAAGCCATTATTAAGTTGGCTACCTACCCAAAAAGTCACCCATTTTACGCCATAGAAGGAACCGATAATATAGTGTTGTACTACACCGAACGCTATCCTGATATGCCATTGGTGGTAAAGGGTGCAGGTGCGGGCGCTGAAGTAACTGCCGCAGGAGTATTTGCTGACATTATACGCATAGCTAGTTAATGGAGTCGGTTAAAGTTTTCGCTCCAGCCACCGTAGCCAATGTATCATGCGGTTTTGATATACTGGGCTTCGCCCTGAACGAGCCTGGAGACATAATAGAGGTAAGCCCCCGTAGCGACCATCAATTGATCGTTCATAACGAAACCGATGTTAAGCTGCCGTTAGAGGCAGATAAGAACGTTTGTTCCGTAGCCATAAAAGCCTTGCTGGATAGGTACGAGACCGACCTAGGGCTCGATATTCGCATTTTACAGAAAATAAGCCCTGGTAGTGGGGTAGGTAGCAGTTCTGCCAGCGCAGCTGGGGCAGTATTTGCCGTAAATGAATTGCTAGGCAAACCCTTTTCACCAAAAGAGTTAGTGCCTTTTGCCATGGAGGGCGAGCGGGCTGCCACAGGCGTAGCACACGCTGATAATGTAGCTCCAGCCTTGTTGGGTGGCTTCGTATTGGTGCGCAGCTATGTACCTTTAGATATGATAGCCATTCCCTACCCAGAGGAATTGTTTTGCGCGGTAGTTCACCCAGATATAGTGGTGGAAACCAAAGCATCGCGAGCCGTAATGCCCGAGCAGATACCTGTACAAATCGCCGTGAAGCAATGGGGTAATGTGGCAGGGTTGATAGCTGGGCTTTGTACCAACAACATGCCTTTGATAGCGCGTTCTTTAGAAGACCACGTAGCCGAGCCAGCACGCTCTACCCTCATCACAGGTTTTGATGAAGTGAAGCAAGCAGCATTAGATGCCGATGCATTAGGTGCGGGTATCAGCGGCTCTGGTCCATCCATTTTTGCGCTTTGCGAAAGCGAAGACATTGCCCTACAAGTAGCTAACGATATGCGTTCGGTGTTTACCAATAAAGGCATCGACAGTAATTTATACATTTCACCCATCAACTCTGGCGGACCAAAAGTACTTTAGCATGAGATTTTACAGTACTAACGATAAAGACCATAAAGTGTCGCTGAAAAAGGCGGTAGTAAAGGGCCTAGCGCCCGATAAGGGCTTGTATATGCCCGAACGTATCGAGAAGTTACCGCCTAGGTTCTTCAAGGCCATGTCATCACTTACTTTCCCAGAAATTGCCTTAGAAGTGGCTTTCAAATTGTTTGGTGAAGATGTACCTGTTGGCGATCTACAAGATATGGTAGACGATGCTTTCGATTTCCCTATTCCCTTGGTGGAAATAGAAGATAATATTTACACCCTGGAGTTGTTTCATGGTCCTACTTTGGCCTTTAAAGATATTGGCGCTCGTTTTATGGCGCGTTTACTAGCTCATTTAATTAGTGGACAAAAACAGATGACCCGCGTATTAGTGGCTACCTCTGGTGATACAGGTAGCGCTGTGGCTAATGGCTTTTTAGGTGTAGATGGAATAGAGGTGATAATATTATACCCGAAAGGTAAGGTGAGCCCGTTACAAGAGAAGCAGCTGACCACTTTAGGCGAGAACATTACCGCTTTAGAAGTAGATGGTGTGTTTGATGATTGTCAGCACTTGGTGAAGCAAGCTTTTTTGGACGAAGAGTTGAACAAGCGCTTGCAGCTTACCTCGGCCAATTCCATTAATGTGGCGCGTTTTCTTCCACAGTCGTTCTACTATTTTTATGCGCTTGCACAATTGCCAGAAGAAGCGAAAAACATAGTGGTATCAGTTCCTTCAGGTAATTTTGGCAACCTTACTGGTGGATTGATAGCTAAAAAGATGGGCTTGCCCCTTATGCGATTCATAGCGGCCACAAATGATAATAAGATAGTTCCGCACTATTTAAAAACGGGCAGGTACGAGCCTAAACCATCTATTAAAACAGTAGCTAACGCTATGGATGTGGGCCACCCAAGTAACTTTGTGCGTATGCTTGATCTATTCGGTGGAGAGCACCAGCAGATGTCGAGCATGATCAATGGCTTTAGCATGAGCGATGCGGAGATAATGGACACCATCAGCTTGGTTTACGACCGTACCGATTATTTGCTAGATCCACATGGGGCCATTGGCTATAAAAGCTTAGAGGTAGGGTTGAAACCAAATGAAACAGGCATTTTCTTAGAAACTGCCCATCCTGCCAAGTTCAATGAAGTGGTAGAAGAGGCCATTAACGAAGAAATAGAATTACCAGAAGCTTTAGCGGAGGCGATGGAGAAAGAAAAGCGAACCATTAGCATGGGTATCGGGTTTGATGAGTTCAAGCAATACTTGATGAACCTACCCCAATGAGCAACATTCGCGAAGCCAACATAAAAGTACAACGCACTGCCCGCTATGCCATAGCAGGAGAACTGAACGAAAACACCAAAACCCTCTGGATGGTGGTACATGGCTATGCCCAAATAGCCCGTGAATTCATTGAGCCTTTCCAAAAGCTGGTGAATGAAGAAACTGCTGTAGTAGCCCCAGAAGCCTTATCAAGATTTTACGCCAAGGGTTTCTACGGAAATGTAGCTGCTACTTGGATGA